>JBFIIJ010000082.1:0-8550 GCA_041601315.1 Gammaproteobacteria bacterium | reverse complement strand
TCAATTAAATGAACGACCACGACAGACATTAGAATTTGAAACACCAGCAGAACGTTTTAACGCATGTGTTGCATCGACCAGTTGAAATGGCAGTCGTTAGCGGAATCACTCGTATAATAATTCATTATAAATATTCTCGCCTAATATTAACTTAATACTTTCAGTAGTTGCATCAGGATAGTCACTCTTGAAATCACCATAAGCTTGTTTTGCTTTATCTATATCACCATTATCCCATAACGCTTTTATTTCTAGTAATGCATCTTTTTGCAAACTAAGATCACGAGCTCGTTCCATATCCATTACATCATCAAACTCAACTCCGGTTGGAGCAGACAGCATTACTTCTTCAGCAGACACATTTTTTTCTAACACTTCAAGCTGCGCCTTTTCTTTAGATATTATTTTTTTAGCTGGTGCTGCTCCCATTCTAGCTTTTGCTGATTCTTCTTTTTCTTCTGCTCGGTACATATCTGCTGCTGCACCTAATGCCGCTGCCGCGGGAACATCAACACGTCCATCCTTTTTTTGTTTCAATTCAAGTTCATTCATAACAGCAGCATCTCTGCTAACTGTTGTTTCAGGTATTGCTGATTCTTCAATAACAGTTGCTGAATCGAACATTTCAACTTCAGGTTCACTGATTAATGGCTGCCCTGTTTCCTGTTGCATTGTTACTACCAGACTAACACTCAAGGTAATCACTGCTGCTATGGAAACAGGTTTAACCCATGGTGCTTTATGAAACTTAGGTTTTTGTTCCGATATATTGTTTTCAACAGCTTCTTTTGCAGCAGACAAAATGACATCGTCTAAATGAGAAGAGGGTTCTTTTTTGTTAGACCCACGATAAGCATTCGATACATCTGAATTTCCATTCAGATATTCGTTTAATTCTTTATCGTTATGATCGTTATTCGCCATAAATTACTCGTCACTCAGTCCTGCGCGTAATTTGTTAATTGCATATCGAAGACGGCTCTTTGCAGCTTCCTGATTAATGCCTAGTGTTTCAGCAATTTCAGGAACACTCATTCCCGCTTCTTCCCTTAACAAAAAAACTTCTCGTTGCTCATTTGGTAATGATTCTAGTAATTCACTCAACCTATTTATAGTCTGATTCGTTTCTGTTTGTTTTTCAGGATTGTTTTGTGAAACTTGAGCTTGCTCAACATCATCGACTGCAACGGATTGATCAACCACAATCCTGACATTTTGTTTTCGATAATGGTCGATAAATTGATTATGTGCCAGTTTATATAAGTATGTCGTGAACTTGGCTTTGACTTGATAACTTTCTCTGGCATTAATCAGTTTCAGCCAGACTTCTTGAAACAATTCTTCTGCTACTGCCTCATTACGACAGAGGTTTAACATATATCGATAGACTGAACCTTTATGCTTCAAATACAGAACCTCAAATGCCGCGGTATCACCTGAGGCATAGCTCAACATTAGGCTCTCATCTGAAACATCGTTATCCATTGCATAAAGTGTATCTCCAATAGATAGCTTATGACTAGTATTGAAACGTATTCAAATCCAAAACGGGTTAAATGACAGGCAAAAATAAAGGGGCTTAAAAGCCCCTTTATTTTCAATACTTAATGAAACAGTTTATTCGCTAGCTTCTGTTGCCTCATGAACTGCTTTCATACTAAGACGAACACGACCTTGTTTATCAATCTCAAGTACTTTAACTTGCACCATCTCGCCTTCGCTAAGCTTATCGCTCACGTTCTCAACACGTTCTTCACATATTTGTGAGATATGAACCAAGCCATCTTTACCAGGAAGAATATTGACGAAAGCACCAAAGTCCATCAACTTCGCGACTTTACCTTCGTAAATCTTGCCCACTTCAATATCAGCAGTAATTTGTTCAACACGTTTTAACGCTGCATCGCCTGCTGCTTTATCAGTAGCGGCGATCTTAACGGTACCGTCATCATCGATATCAACGGTTGCACCAGTTTCTTCACAGATAGCTCGGATTGTTGCACCACCTTTACCAATAACATCACGAATTTTATCAGGATGAATTTTGATAGTAGTTATACGTGGAGCAAATTCAGACATTTCTTCTTTATGATTCGATAACACCGCATTCATCTTACCAAGTATATGTAAACGTCCTTCTTGTGCTTGATGTAATGCAACTTCCATAATTTCTTTAGTGATACCATCAATTTTGATATCCATTTGTAACGCGGTAATACCTTTTTCAGAACCTGCTACTTTAAAGTCCATATCACCCAAGTGATCTTCATCACCCATGATGTCAGAAAGAACAACAAACTTGTCGCCTTCTTTAATCAGACCCATTGCAATACCGGCAACTGGAGCATCCAACTGAACACCTGCATCCATTAATGCCAAACTACTGCCACAAACTGAAGCCATAGAGCTTGAACCATTTGATTCTGTAATTTCAGAAACAACACGGATTGCATAAGGATATTCTTCCATATTAGGCATTACACCTAAAACACCACGTTTAGCTAAACGGCCATGACCAATCTCACGACGCTTTGGTGTACCAACACGACCTGTTTCATTTACACAGAATGGAGGGAAGTTGTAATGGAACATAAAAGGATCTTTCTTAGAACCTTCGATAGCATCAATAATTTGTGCATCACGTTGTGTGCCTAAGGTAACAACAACAATGGCTTGCGTTTCACCTCGTGTAAATAATGCAGAACCATGTGTACGAGGTAAAATACCTGTTTCAACCGTAATCGGACGTATCGTTTTTGTATCACGACCATCAATACGATTTTCACCGGCTAATACACTACTACGAACAATATGACTTTCCAGTGATTCTATTGCACCCGTGATTTCTGCTTCTGACCATTGTGAACCTTCTCCTTCGGTCATACCTTCAACAACTTCTTTCTTGATTTCACTCAAACGATCTTTACGTTCAAGCTTATCCTGAATGCTATAAGCTTCACGTACTAAATCACCGGCACGCGATTGAATTTCATTTTCAAGTGCGTCATCTTTTTCTTTTGCAATCCAATCCCAGGATTTGGTGTTTGCTGCTTCAGCCAGTGCTTTTATGTTTTCAATCACAACCTGAAATTGTTCATGACCAAACATCACTGCACCTAACATAACTTCTTCAGATAATTGTTTTGCTTCAGACTCAACCATCAATACTGATGTATTCGTACCCGCTACAACTAAATCCAGTTCAGAAGTTTCTAAATCTGTAAACGATGGATTAAGCACATACTGTCCATCAATGTAACCTACACGAGCAGCACCAACAGGGCCGCTAAATGGCGCGCCTGATAAACTAATTGCTGCCGAAGCACCGATGATTGCCGGGATATCAGGATCAATCTCAGGATCAAGTGACATAACTGTCACAATGATTTGTATTTCGTTTTTAAAACCTTTTGGAAAAAGAGGTCGAATAGGTCTATCAATTAATCGACAAGTTAATGTTTCTTTTTCTGAAGGACGACCTTCCCTCTTAAAGAAGCCACCTGGTATTCTACCTGCAGCATAATTCTTTTCTTGATAATCAACGGTTAAAGGAAAAAAGTCTTGCCCTTCCCTTGCTTCTTTTTTTGCCACACAGGTGACCAATACTACGGTGTCTCCCATGCTAACCATAACAGCACCGGATGCCTGTCTAGCTATTCTGCCTGTTTCTAAAGTGACTTTATGATTACCGAATTGAAACTCTTTTGTTACCACGCTCATGGATTTTCCCTAACAAGATATGTTGATTTATTTAAAAGATAATTTTTGATTTTATAAAACATTAAAACCCGCTGTAGCGGGTTTAGTGTTGGTTTTTCCTCATTGGCAAAATGCCGAAAAGAATATTATTTACGTAGACCGAGACGACTAATCAAATCGCGGTAGCGATTAAGATCTTTGCCTTTCAGGTAATCAAGCAATTTACGTCTTTGATTTACCATGCGTAATAGACCTTGTCTTGAATGATGATCTTTGACGTGTTCTTTGAAATGACCCGATAAATCCGTAATGCGAGACGTCAGTAGTGCAACCTGTACTTCGGGAGACCCCGTATCGCCTGCGCCGCGTTGATAATCTTTGACTATCCCCGCCTTATCTTCACAACTTAATGCCATATTCAAATACTCCACTCTCTGCTATATCAAATTTGCGCGTATTGTACCCGCGCATATCCACTGTAACAAGCGAAACATCGAAATTTTCTGACTATCCATTAATTTCTGTTTCTGCTTTATTAATCAATCGCTTAGGTGCAAGACGACCATCGTCAGCAACCTCACCCAAACCAAGAAATTCATCTGACTTGTTATATATTCTTAAACGTCCTGTTTTAGGTAGTCCTGAGACAGTTACTGCCTGCCCCTGACAAAGATAGAAAGCCACATCATCAGACAGTCTAACTTCAGGAAAATCCATCAACGCCAGATCCATAGGTAATAATAAATTATCAAGTTGCTGCATACCTTGATCGGCGATATCTTGCAGCTTCGCAGGAGTTATCATCTGAGCTTCCTTGAAAGGCCCTGCTTCGAGTCTACGCAAAGTCAGAATATGCGCACCGCATTTCAATTCATGGCCAATGTCTTCTGCTAATGTCCTAATATAGGTTCCTTTTGAGCAAGACACCTCTATTTCAAATTCGTCATGAGTAAAATCGAGTAATTTTATTTCGTGAATTGTGATCTTTCTTGCCTTACGCTCTACCTCAATACCTTTGTAGGCCAATTCATACAGGCGCTTGCCATTATGCTTGAGCGCAGAATACATTGGTGGAACTTGTTCGATTTCACCAATGAATTTTTTAATCGCTTGCTGTATTTTTGATTCCGATATTTCTGGAACAGCATGTTCTGTTACGACTTCCCCGGCAGCATCCCCCGTTGTCGTCATAATTCCTAACTTACAACGAGCACGATAAATCTTATTCGAATCTAATAAATAGGCTGAAACTTTGGTCGCTTCACCTAAACAAATCGGCAATAAACCTGTCGCAGGAACATCAAGGTTACCAGTGTGACCGGCTTTATTTGCATTGTAGAGTCGCTTTACATGTTGTAACGCGCCGTTAGAACTCATACCCGCCGGTTTATCCAATACGAGGATACCGCTGATATCTCTACCGCGTTTTTTTCTTTGCCTGGACATTTTAAAACTTAAAGGTGTTTAACTGGATGGTTCGTCATCACTCTGACTATCGGTGTGACTGACTGAATTAATAATATCGGTTAGTCGTTGTGCACGTTCAATTGATTCATCATATTTAAAACGAAGCGTAGGTACACCTCTTGATGTCAACATATGTGATATTTCCTGGCGAAATAAACCTTTCTTCTCATTCAACTCTGCAACTAATTTGTTTTTAGCTTCCGTAGTTGAAGACAATGACGATTCATCTGAGTCTGAAATACCAGCGTTACCGCCTAATACAGTGACGTAAATAGTGGCACTACCTAAATCAGAACTCACATCAACATTAGTCAACGTAATCATACCATATTGATTCATGGGAAATTCCCGTTGAACTAAAACAGAGAGTTCTTCTTTTATAAATTGGGCAACTCGTTGGTTACGCCCGAATTCTTTTGGCACGGTTTATTTATCAGATTGTTCGTTCGACACTGATACGTTCGAACACTTCAATCTGATCACCTGGTTGAACATCATCATAATTTTTGACACCGATACCACAATCTGTGCCTGACTTAACTTCATTCACGTCGTCTTTAAAACGACGTAAAGATTCAAGCTCTCCTTCATAAATAACAACGTTATCGCGTAATACACGAATAGGGTTATTTCGATTAACTCGACCAGACGTTACCATACAGCCCGCAATATCACCGAACTTAGGTGAACGGAAAACTTCGCGTACTTCCGCAACACCTGTAATTTGTTCACGTATATCAGGTGATAGCATGCCACTGAGAGCCGCTTTAACATCATCAATAACATCATAAATGATGCTGTAGTATCTTAAATCTATTCCTTCTGCATCTATCAATTTACGTGCACTCGCATCAGCTCGTACATTAAAACCAATCACTACCGCTCGCGATGCCATAGCCAGGTTAATATCAGATTCGGTAATTCCACCGACACCACTACTAACAATATTGACTTTCACTTCATCCGTACTTAAACGTGATAAGGCATCAACTAATGCTTCTGAAGAACCATGCACATCAGCTTTAATCAATAAAGTTAATGAAGATATTTCGCCTTCAGACATTTGATTCATTACATTTTCAAGTTTGGAAGCATGTTGCTGTGCCATTTTTGTTTCGCGATATTTACCTTGTCTGAATAAGGCAATTTCTCTCGCTTTCTTTTCATCTGGCACAACTATCATTTCATCACCCGCATTAGGCGTGCCTGAAAGACCAAGAATTTCTACCGGTGTTGAAGGACCAGCGGATACAACTTCTTTACCCGTGTCATCAATCATCGCTCTAACACGACCAAATTCGTGACCACTTAAAACAACATCACCTTTATTTAAGGTTCCACCTTGTACAAGAACGCTCGCGACAGGACCTCGGCCTTTATCCAATCGGGATTCAATAACCGCACCTGAAGCTGCACCTGTTGCCACCGCTTTTAACTCAAGTATTTCTGACTGTAATAAAATACTTTCTAATAAGCTATCAACGCCTTCGCCAGTCTTTGCCGATACATTAATAAATTGTGTATCACCACCCCAATCTTCAGGAATAACTTCAAATTTAGACAACTCCTGTTTAACACGATCAGGATCAGCATTCTCTTTATCAATTTTATTAACAGCAATAATGATCGGTACATTAGATGCTTTAGCATGTTTAACTGCTTCTTCTGTTTGCGGCATGACACCGTCATCAGCAGCAACAACAATAATGACAATGTCAGTTACTTTCGCACCACGAGCACGCATTGCAGTGAATGCTTCATGTCCAGGTGTATCAAGAAATGTAATTTCACCATTATCTGTTTTAACGCGATAAGCACCGATATGCTGAGTAATGCCACCGGCTTCACCAGCAGCAACTTTGCTACG
Organism: Gammaproteobacteria bacterium; assembly: GCA_041601315.1. Lineage (GTDB taxonomy): Bacteria > Pseudomonadota > Gammaproteobacteria > Eutrophobiales > Eutrophobiaceae > UBA7359. The sequence goes on along the minus strand of JBFIIJ010000082.1, from coordinate 1,517 downwards.
ACGAATATAATCGAGCAAAGAAGTTTTACCATGATCAACATGCCCCATAATTGTAACAACAGGTGCGCGACTAATTTGCTCGCCGTCTTGTTGCGTTGCCTGAATCATTTCTTCTTCGAGTGCATTTTCTTTCTTCAAGCGTGGGTTATGTCCCATCTCTTCAACAACGATAGCTGCTGTATCTTGATCGATAATCTGGTTAATGGTTGCCATCGTACCGAGTCCCATCATCGCTTTGATAACCTCGGAACTTTTAACCGACATACGTTGAGCCAGATCTGCAACTGATATGCTTTCAGGGACATCAATTTCTTTAACAACAGGCGCTGTTGGTTTTTCAAAACCATGTTGTTGATTGCCCGATTGATGTACAACTGATTGACGTTTTGGTTTTTTATTACGACGTCGACCAGAGCCTTTACTTGCAACATGTAATTCTTCTCGGCCGTGACGTGTACGTTCTTTTTTATCTTTGTCTTTACCTGAAGGTTTCTTCGCGTCTTGTTCAACAACCTTAGGTTTAACATCAATTTCAGGAGTCGCTTCGACCACTGTTTCACTAGCTTTAACAGCTTCCGCTTCTGCTTTAACAATTTCTGCCGCAGATTCTTCAGCCGCTTTAGCAGCTTCAGCAATAGCATTTTCTTTTTCAATTATTGCTGCTGCTGCCGCTTCCTGTTCGGCTAATTTAGCTGCTGCAGCTTCCTGTTCAGCTAATAATTTTGCTGCTTCAGCTTCTTGTTCCTGCTTTGCTGTTTCGGCAAGGTCACCACGTTTTGCATAAGTACGTTTCTTACGAAACTCAACATTAACTGTTTTTGATTGTGGCTTTGCTCTTCCCTGGCTTGCAACATTAACTTTGAGTTCACTTACTGTTTTTCGTCGTAAGGTTATTTTTTTTGATTCAGACCCTTCAGCTTTACCATGTTTTTTTCTTAAAAAAGCTAATAATTCCGATTTTTCAGAATCGGATATAATTTCATCGGCTTTCTTTTTAGAAAGTCCTGCCTCGACCAATTGCTCTTGAATGCGTTCAACAGACACACCCACATCGACGGCAAATTCACTGACAGTAACTTCAGGCATTAATCAACTTCCTCTTCATTTGATTCTTCAGATTCAAACCAGGGAATTCGCGCCGTCATAATTAACTTTCCAGCGGTTTCTTTATCCAGTTCTGACAATTCCATTAATTCATCAACAGATTGCTCAGCCAGATCATCCATGGTTACCACGCCTCTACTTGCTAGTTCATAAGCTAATAATTCGTTCATACCTTCCATATTCAGTAGATCGTCTGCGGGTTTCGCATCGCCTAATTTTTCTTCTTTCGCTATTGCGCGAGTCAACATAATATCATTCGCGCGGCCACGTAATTCACTAACAAGATCAGCATCAAATTCTTCAATAGCTAACATTTCTTTTTCAGGAACATAAGCGACTTCTTCTACACTTGAAAATCCTTCCTGTACAAGAATAAGCGCCATCTCTTCATCAACCATAATCGAGGCAACTTC
>JBFIIJ010000081.1:0-8552 GCA_041601315.1 Gammaproteobacteria bacterium | reverse complement strand
TCAACAACAATATGCTCATCCATCCAGCGTTCCTCACAACGCCCTCTACCTGTTCTCCATATTCGTAACGTCTTGACTGGATAAATACCGCCGTATTTAATCCATCGTTCCAAAAAATACATGCGCCTATTTATAGTCAATCCAGCTACGTCTTCCGACTGGTAATTTAATTGCGCAATCAAAATATCCGCTAACTTTGGCAATATAACTTCGTCCGCGTCGAGTCGGAATATCCATTTTGTGTCTATCTTTACATTATCCAATGTCCAATTAATCTGTGCGGCTTGATTTATAAATTTATTTTGAAAAACTTCTGCACCAAATTCTTTTGCTATGCTTATAGTTTTATCACTTGAATAACTGTCAATAACTATAATTCTTTGAGCAAGTTCATGGACACTTTTCAGACAACGCGCAAGATGTTTTTCCTCATTGAGAGTAAGCACTATTACTGTTATGTCAGCATAATTTTCCTGCAAAATTTCATTCATCGACAATATAAATCTATCATATTTTATACAGTAAATAGTTAAGTAGTAGACACTAATAAATTATTTTGAGCTAGTATCTTTCAGCACCCTTTTTTTAATATACTTTGCAGGATTACCCGCAACAACAGTCCATGGTTCTATATTCTTTGTTACTACAGCTCTAGCTCCAACTACAGCACCTTCACCAATATGTATCCCTGGTGATACAAAAGCCCCTGCTGTAACCCATACTTTCGAATCTATAATAATAGGTGAAGTTATTAATGGCATCACTGGATTCGTATGAATTCCTGAATCTGTATAATCATGGCTTGCTGTGCATAAAAACGTATATTGACTCACTGTTGTGAATTCGCCTATGTCAATTTTATCCACACAATAACAATCGACCTGCTCACCAATTGTAGCGTGGTTTCCTAGAACCAGATTCCATGGCGCCCAGATTCGGACTGAGGGGTAGACATATGCAGGATTTCCAATCTTCGCACCGAATAACCTTAACAAAGAACAACGCCATCTGTGAAATATTTTTGGGGATGGGCGAAACAATATAAGCCAGACAAGTTTCCAGATAATACGAGCAGCTTTATTATAAAAAGAAAATTTCTTCCTAAGAGTAGGAGGTATTTTTGATGCGCAAGTAGAATTCATCTTATTTCATAAAGAGAGAATTGATAGTTCATTTTATATATCTAAGCTAGAAATATGGTAAATAAAAATAAAACAAATTTTATTCTTATCAATATATATCAAAAATTATCATATATAGGCTTATTTGACTCTCACAAAGTGATATTCAAAATTGAAGAAACTATTTGTTTAACCTATTTTAGAATTTATTTTTTATTAAACAAACTATAGAAACGTAAATTTTCAATTATTATTCGCTAATAACACAGTTTGGCTGTGAACTGTGACCCATTAACCAAGAATAAACTGAGAAAAATTGCGCTGAAATTTTTTGCCAAGTAAAACATTCCTCCACCAATTTATAACCTCGCTGGCCCATTGCAATACGTTCGCTATCTTTAAGATTAAATAGTTGCAACAAAGTAGCAGCAATACTTTTAATATCAGGATTGAATTTCAAAGCAGCCATTGCATTAAAGCCTTCTGGCAAATTACATTGTGGGGTCATCAAAACAGGTAAGTGAAAAGACCATGCTTCTAGTACGGATACTGGCAAACCCTCGCTAAATGAAGGTAGTATAAATGCGTCAGCGCTACGCAAAACCATATCTTTATTCTCATCGAACTGTGCTCCAATAAAGTGTACATTACTACCAATGCTTAACGCTTTGGCTAAGGATTTCAATTCTAATAAATGTTCAGATTGATCCCAGCCAGCAATAACTAAGTGCCAAGGATCGATGATATTCATCTTTTGCTGAGAAACACAGGCCCAACCATGCAACAAGTTAACTAATCCCTTTTTGGGATGAATTCGGCTTAAAAATAAAAGAATCTTACTTCCAGAGGGTATGTCTTTAGACCAAGATGGAGTGGGCCGCACCAATGTTTCTAAAGGTAAATTTATTCCATTGGATATAACAGCTACTGGATTTTTCAAACCATATTTTCGCATTGACTCATACTCAGAAATACTCAACGCATGTAGGCAATCCGCAGCACGCAGATGGGAGTTTTCATAAAGCCATCCTGCCAAGCGCTTTTTCCATAAGGAATTATTCAAAGCCCAAGGATCTAGCATGCCATGAGGAGAGATCATCAATGGACCTATCTTTTTTCGATACCACGACAAAGCTGCCAATGATTGATATAACCATAGGCCATGGACATGTAAAAGATCTAACTCACTCGGATATAAAGTTTTTTTTAAGGCCGGCATGTAACCAAATGCCGGAATACCTTTTCGCTCCAAGTGTGTAACATTAAGATCTTTCCAATGTTTCAAATCCGATACGGTATCACTATCCGTACCTGAAATTATTTGAACTTGGCAGTTCATCTGAGATAAATTCAATGCCAATGAACGAACTGCCCACATCAAACCTCCGCTTTGTTTCGATATTGATGTTGTAAGTAGTCCAATATTCATTAATTAATGAGTTAACTCCTTTAAATTGGCTTAAATTAAAAATTTAATATTATGGATTTGACAGTATCTATAATGCTAGTTAATTGTTTTCTTATCTCAATATAAACTCTATATACTTATTCCTTTACTATTATAGATTTCCAGTGTTTTAGTAGTTCTATCGCCGGAGTAAAATCAACAGCCTGAAGAAAAGCTAATGCAAACAAAACATTGAGTCGATATTTTTGACATCGATTATTCCAGTGTTCTTCACAAAAGAGTTGAATAGCTAAGGAAATATTTTTTTGAATTATATGCCATAACTCATCGACTTTAACACAAATAATATCTGTAAGATAAGGTCCAGCTTCGTAAGCTCTTTCCCAGTCAAGCAACCAAACAACATCTTCAAAATAAAGGAGGTTTGTCGTATTTAGATCTCCATGAACAAAACGCACGTCTATGCCTGTAAGCGCAGATTCTTTCATCAGTTCAATAAGCTCACTTTCGATTGAGATATCTTCCGTAAAATTCTTCCACCAAATTGACCGTTCAATTTCATTCCAAGACATATTCCATGTCTTGCCAGAATATTCTAGCACAATGTCCTCAAGCTTAAATCCATTACCTACTTTTTGAATTTGTTTTTTTCGGGGAACATACTGAACAATTATATAAAAATTCCCGTGAATATAACCCGAACCAAATACTTCTGGCACTCTAGACTTCTTAAGTTGAAATGATGCAATTTTATTAAGCATCCTCAATTCGTTATAAAGTAAACTTTCACTGATTTTATCAAGCGATATTTTAACAAAAGCTATTGGAAGACCCGTTTTATCTAACAAGTGAATATAAATCCGACCACGCATAACATCTGCTGGCCATACAAACACTGGATACAAACTTGATGAATTAAACCGTTGGCATAGTTCATGCGTCCATATTTGTAGCGCACTGGCATCTAAAAACTCCACTGGCGATGACAATTTTTTCCACAATATTCTACTAAGACACATACTAACTGATATTTGCATTGCGGCTCGAATTAACTTTCGTTTAAACGTGTCTGCAGGATAGCAGCTAAGAAAATTAGCATTGAGTTTTTTAGATGCATTGGGGAAAGCTAGGATGGGGCGTGAACCCACTCGCACAAGATAAAACTTATTAGCTGTAAAGTCTGAAGCAGTCAAAATAAACTCATCAGAAACTGTCATGCTTTACTGCTTTAGCTAAGAAGCGAGACAGTAAAATTTCCGAAACATTTTGAACAGTTTTTTCTATCCCATCTGAGGCATTAACTATATGTGTATTTTTTCTATCCTTAATAAGTTCACGAATAACCATTTGTTGACGTTTTATCTCAAGCAAGTCTAATTCAGGCTTCCCTTCGTAGATCTCTTCAGGTTGTCTATCTAAGTATAATATCAAATCTGGCGTAGGCACTAGTCGTTCTATTAAACGTAGATACCAACGAGGAGCACGTCCATAACCTCTCTGATAATAATAGTCGTAAAAATATCTCGCAAACACAATCAAACCACCTTGCCCCCTTAACCTGAGCAAAAGTATATGACCAAGAATAAAATCTAGTAAGTAATAAGTTATATAAAGTACGGACCAGAATAAATTGTGATCTTTATTCATACCGGAACCCTTAGTGCCAGGAACAGGAGGTGGAACAATTGACACTTTACGGGAAAACAACTTTCCCAATACGATCTTATACTGCTTTAATTCTGGTAGTAGTTTGAATTTATGCTCAAAACGACAGCAAACCTTAAAAGGGTGATGATAAAGCTGTTCGGATATAATATCACCGACAGTACTTTTACCAGAACCATCTGGACCAAGCAAAACCACAAAAAGACTCATACGTGGTTTAATGTGATGACTGAAATTTTTCCACAGAAACTTAGTAAACATGACTAGACTAAATGCACGGAGAGTTCGAATATTACGTCTAATTTCCGGAGCAAGTTCTTCAACAAATTTCCACTCGCCAGCCTGACAAGCAGTTATCAATCGATCCGTGAGATTTTCTCCCAAATAAGATTTAACTCCAGAATTAAATGAAGTCGGATCCAATAATGCTCCTGCCTGAACCTCAGCCCGGGAATTAATTTTAAAAGAATCATGACGCATTAGTTCTTTAACTAAAGCCTCCGCCGCGCAGAAACCAGGAGGCACCTCCCAAACACCTCGATCATTTTTTTTTCTATGCTGAAGAGCATAACCCGAATCTGAAGTAGGATAGAAACGATAGAAACAACCCTCAAGTAAATCGATTGGCAAAAAAATATATTTCGGTCCAGGACTAATCAGTAAACAACAACGGTAATTAAACTTATCTGTAATTATTAAGTTTTGCCATCCGTGTACCGCTGCAATTCGATCCAAAGCAGACACTGCTTTAGGAATACCACCTACTTCCAACAATAAGTCAATATCATAACGCGTGTGTTCTGGTAGTTCATCCCCACCTCGCAATACGGCCCAAGATATCTCTTCTTTATCAAGTAGTTCAAAAAAACTTTGTACTATAGGCCTAATAGAAAACATGCTTGTTTCAATATGAGTCTCATTTATATATGTGTCTATATGTGTGTTTTTCATCTTGCAATATAATTATGCTTATATGTGGATTCCGAAAACGAAGATTTAAGAGCATCGCAGTTGTTCACTCTCGCCAACATAAGCAAAGGAATCAAAAATACAGCTAACTGAATAAAATATATGAAGAACCAATGTGTAGAATGAGTAATAGAATGCAACGAGGTAGTAATTGAGAGTATTACAATTATCTGTGCTGAAAAATTACCCCGTATGGCCGCTTTATACCAACGACTCATGATCAGACCTATGAGTAAGAAGTTAATGAATCCAAAATACCAAAACGATTGGAATGCATCTGAGAGGCCAGTAGGAGTAGATCCAATCATAGATTCATATCCAAATTCAGAATAAGCTTGTTTAGATACCGGTTTAACATTAATAAAATCTAACATTAAAGCGTCCTTAAGATCATTCCCTACCAATTGTTTAGGTACATATCGTTGAACTAATCTATTCCAATGAGACAATCCATAGTCAAATTTCATTTGCCGATCCGTAGCTTCGATATTCATTACTGCAATAACAAGTGAATAATTAGTTTCACCATTGATCAATCTTTGAATATTTCCTAAAAAATCGATCTCTAGAACTTTACTTATCCCAGCTCCACTCCAAGTATGAGTTTCATTCTTTAGCATGGTTTGACGATAGTCACCAATACTGTTAACTACAAGGATACCTAAAATAATTCCCGTAATCATTGCCCAACGAGGTGGTGCCCAACGATAGCGAAACCAAATTGCCATAATTAGCATCATCACTAATTCAACCATGGCAGCACGCCGCCCCTTAATAATTATATGGTCCAAATAAAATAGCAGATCAAATAAAATGATCGAAAAAGTGACCCAACTTGGATTATTAAGATGAAGTAGAAGCGCAATCACCATGCCCACGCTAAGCAACTTTGAAAAGAAGATATATATAGTGATTATTCCACTCCATTGACCTCCAAACTCAGCGGTAGCTCCAGAGGAAAGAGAGTCGACCTGATAATAAAGTAGTCCTCCGACCAATGAGAAGAACAAACTACCTAATAGTAATCGTTGACGTTTGAATCTCCACCAAAACAGCTTGGCGGGTTGCCGGTTCAGTGAGTAACCACACCAAGCCGCAGATAGACAGAGGATGGCCATAAATAGTGTTTTATCCAAACCTCCTCGCGGTAAGTAAGGTATATTTATCAATCCAACTAATTGTGGTAGTAACCAACCTAAAAAAACAACAGCAAATAGAAACGGGAACTGGATGGTACGTTCTCGTTTTCTCAGTCCATAACCAATTATGGCTAATGCTAGAAAAGTTAGCATAAAAAAAAGAAAAACCGTCATTTAATTTTTATCCAATTGCAATGTTCTTACAAAATAGAAAATCATGACAATTCTGTCATTAACTGCACTAAATCTCTTTGATAACGTTCTAATCCAGCATTCTTGCGACTATTAACTGCTGCAGCTTGGTGACGTGCAAGCATTTCTCTGTCAAAATAGTATTTTTCTATAGCTTCAGCTATAGCCCGTGGATTGCGTATTTCTAAAATGAAGCCATTAACTCCATTCTGAACAATTGAACCAGTATTATGAGTAGTAATTACAGGCACACCTGATGCCAATGCTTCATAAGTTACAGTAGCTGAGCCTTCAACAAGAGAGGGCAAGACAAACACGTCAGCCCACTGAAAGAGTTGACTCATTTCAGATCGAGGAACATGACCTAAAAATTTAACTGATTCTCCAATTCGATTTAATTTGCCAATATCCATAATAATTTTACCAACAATTCTTACTTCAACTTCATTGTTATTAAATCGTTCTAGTGCCTTTAGAAGATAAGGAATACCTTTACGCAAGCTCACTATTCCAGCAAACAGAATTCGTAACGGGCCTTTCCTTGTTATATGTGGTTCAGGTATTTGGTAGTGAAATTTATTAGTATCTACTCCATATGGTATTACGTGGATTTTTGATTTGGCTACACCGCATTCGATCAAACCATCTCGAACAAATCCAGAACCCGTGACAATACAATCAGCTAGAGACCATTCTTCTTCTTCACGGGCTCTTAAAAGCGATTCTGTATCTGGAATAATAAGTCCTGGTTCCCAGGTAGGCCATCGACTAATCTCATCACGTAGCATTAATATTTCCAACCGCTTTGGCAATATAGTTTGTTCAAGGACACAGCGAACATCTGTCCCTTTAAATTCTCGAAATAATTCTAGCGAAGCTGTGTTATATCCCCAAAGTATGTTCGATTGACCGAGTCCTTTTTTTACAATATATCGATTGAACCGAGCAGCAACGTTTGCATGAGCTCGTTCTCTCTCAACATAATCAGAGGCTTGAAGACGGGCTAAAAAATACCGCAACCCTAAAATTTCGTAGCTTTCGATCTTATCTGTTACCAGCGACAAATCTATGTCTTGTCGACCCAACCAGCGTGACACTCCTCGAGGCCTGGTGTTTTCAGGGATCGATTCCAGTAAATTTTTCAACCAAGGTTTATTTCCGATGTAGCTATCAGTATAGAAATGTTCGAGCAAGCCGGCCTTCAGCAACAAGCGAGGAACAGCATAATGCATACGAGCACCCAACATGGCAACAGCTACGCGAGGTCTATTTAGAACAGAGCTTCGGCTTAAGCAATCAGATGCATTTACCATAAGCGCTTCAGGTATCTTGAAACTCCTGGTATCCAACGACCTTTGATTTGGATAATGGCATTTTTTAAAAAATTTAAGTGTACGCACCGCTTGTTTATGAAAAGCACATCCCCATGCGTCCAATAACTCATAACGAATTTTTCGAATCCCATGCCCCTCATTCGTTCGCATACTAAAGAGACCATTTCGGATGTTATTTCCGATCCTTTCATAAAATCATGGAACTCAACTGAAATTTGAGGAACTTGTTTAATAAGTTTTTCTGATACTGAATTTAATATTTCAATCTCACTACCTTCAATATCCATTTTCATCAAATCAACACCATGTATTTTTTCTAATAAATCATCAATTTTCATACCCCTGACTTTTATAACGCCATGATCTTTTGATTTAACTATTGTAGAGGCTTCGCTATTATTCTTATCTATCTTGAACAGGTGCTCTAATCCATTTTGACTAAGCGCTGCTTCGTATACTTTAATATCCGCATTTTCTTTTAGAAAGCTAGCTAATACTGGATTTGGTTCAACTGCATGCACCTCGCAACCCCATCTTTTAATGACCTCAAGAGAGAACTCGCCTCGATTTGCACCACAATCTAATACTTTACTGTTATTAGTGATAAGCCCGGCTATGAAAGTATGTCCGGCTATTCGAGTTAGCTCAATCTTTTTGATACTTATAGATTCCATTTAATTATGCTCAGTTTTTAATTTAACGTCAGCTACTTATCATAACAACT
>JBFIIJ010000080.1:0-8583 GCA_041601315.1 Gammaproteobacteria bacterium | reverse complement strand
AGATAAAGGAACTACGCAGAAATACATCCTTAATAGGCTAAGTTCCTTGCGAAAAATCCTGAATAATAATTCTGTAACTTAATAAGAGGTTAACGAAGTACATAATGTTAGAAGTAAATGCACATCATCTTTTAGTATGGTTTTCAAAATATAGTTTGAACATTGTTTTAAGTTTAATCATTGTTGTTGTCTATTTTATTTTTCGACGCATCGTTAATCCTAAAATAGAAGAATACATTGAACGCGATCACCTGAAAAATGAAACGTTAAAGAGTGCTCTATTTAGTATCAGTCTGTTTTCCTGGGCTATTACATTAGCCTTTCTTTTGTTTATCTGGGGATTCAATTTCAAAGTCTTGCTTGCCTTATCAACCGGCTTATTGGCGGTAACCGGTGTCGCTTTATTTGCAAGCTGGTCTATTCTCAGTAATGTTACTGCGTTTTTTATATTGCTCGTCCACAAGTCATATAAAAGAGGAAATTTCATTCGCATCATTGATCTGGATAACTATATAGAAGGTTATATTTCAGAAATTAGTTTGTTTAATACAAAATTAATTTCCGTTGATCGCGAAATAATCGTTTTTCCAAATAACTTATTATTCGCAAAGCCCATCATTATCAACCCTAAAGACCGCTATAATAAAATAGGTAAAACGGAAGACTTTAAGGTAAAAGATTAATAAGACTAGTTAACCTTTAAACCGCCTGAAATAATTTTATAAGCTTATAAATCACACTGTTGCAAAACACTACATATGGTTTGTTATTTGTTGTGATAAAATTGAACCAGATATAATAGCGTTTAAATATTGCCGCATTACTTAACTTACTTAATAAAGTCACATATTCGCCGATATTCTACTAGACTTAGCGTTTTATACGTTTATTTGTTGAAAATTATTATGTCTTACAAAACCTATATTAATTAAAGGTTTATATATAATTGCCGACAAATATAAGAGCAAATGAGATATAAAATTCAAAGACTGGGGCGAACAAAGTTAGTCCTTATTATAACGGCACTGTCCTTAGCGCTAGCCATTATTTTCGATGTGTTTTTAGCACGTCTACTTGATCACGAAATATCATGGTCCGAAGACATACTAAGAGCCAGTATCATTCCTTTATTAATAGCCCCTTTTATCTCGTGGTACTTGATTGGTCTGCTACTTGAGTTACATCATCTTGAGAAAGAAACAAATCGATTGGCAACTTACGACAGCTTGACCAAGCTTTTTAACCGACGAGCGTTTTTGCAAGCTTGTGAGGTCATTCATAATTTAGCCAACCGTAATAAGCAACAATATTGTTTTTTTGTTATTGATGTCGATTATTTCAAAGATATCAATGACACGTATGGTCATCCTTGTGGCGATTTAGTGCTGGCTGCGCTTGGCAAATTATTAATTGATGCTTCCAGAAAAAGCGATGTCATTGGTCGATTGGGTGGCGAAGAGTTCGGTTTTGTTTTGCCGAATACAAACAAGCAGCAGGCAGCAGAATATGCTCAGAGATTGCATGATGAAATAAATGCATTGCAAATTGAGTACGAATCAAAAATTATAAAGGTCTCTGTTAGCATCGGAATCTCTGTTAACGTATTTAATGAAAATTTTTCATTAGAAGAAATCTACTCGCAAGCGGATAAAGCACTTTATAACGCCAAAGACAACGGCAGGAATCAATTTGCTTTCTATAGCTAGTGGTTTTTAACTTCTACTCTGGAGTACAATAGAATACAGATTCAAAAGGGATAAGGAATATGGCAGCTAACGATAAAAGCTTCACACTTTCACGTGAATTTAACGCTCCTGTTGAAAAAGTATTTGAGGCATGGACAAATACAGATCAACTTAAACTCTGGATTGCACCGAAAGGTTATTCCGTTATTTATGCCAAAGGCGATATAAAAGCAGGCGGCGAAAGCCATTATTGTATGGCTTCAAAACATGGTCTTGAGATATGGATCAAGAAGTTTTTTAAGGACTTTATTCCGCCTGCCAAACTTTCTTATACACAGGTTTATTCTAACGAGCAGGGCGGTATTGAGCCGCATCCAATGATTAAGAACTTTCCTATCGAGATATACACTACCGTTATGCTTGATGAAAAAAACGGCAAAACGACGCTCGATCTGACCTGGGAACCAGTAAATGCCAGCATTGAACAAATCACACGTTTTATTGACGAAACCTTTGAGTTAAGTCAGGAATGGGGCGGCTTGTTTGATCAGCTCGAGGAATACCTTGCTAACAGTTAGCTATTCGCCGAACCAATCTGAACATTACGGCTCTATTAATATATCCGTAACACTTTAACAGCTATTATTCTAGGTACAGATATCTTGAGGAAAAACTAATGATTAAGCTTTATGGGTTTGAACCTTCTTTCCCGGTAAACCGTGTTCGATATTGTTTGAATGCAATGGAACTTGAATATAAATTTATACGAATCAATCCACTCGCCGGAGAAAATCAAACCGAAGAATTTTTGAAGTTATCAGCAGCAGGGAAGATACCGGCTATTGATGATGATGGTTTTGCACTATTTGAAAGTAATGCCATCATGAAATATCTGTGTCGTAAAAATAAGTCCGACTTTTATCCTAGCGACATAACTGCACAAGCAAATGTTGATAAGTGGGTAGATTTTACTTCAATCCATTTGGCTAATGGCGTAGGCAAGGTTTTATTTAACAAAGTTCTTGCGGGCATCGTCGGGGCTGATGTTGATGAGCAATCAATGAAAGATGGTTACGGTTTTATCGAACGTTTTCTTGGTGTTATTGATAAACAACTAGGTAAATCAACTTTTCTGGCAAGCAATGCTATGTCAATAGCAGACTTCTGCTTGCTTGCCACGATAGATCCAGCTGAAGTAATTGAAGTTGATTTGACCCAATACCCTAATGTTGCTGCCTGGAGAAAGAAATTAATGAAAGAATCTTTTTACAAGAAAGTACATAACTCGTTTGGTGAAACACTGGAAAAGATTAAAGCGGAATTGGGGTAAAGCTGAATTAATAGAAACCGGAGCAATAAATAACATTACTCCGGCTTTTTAGATTTAATTATTTATCAAGCTTGGTTATTTTCGAACCTTCAAGCGTCAGATTATACATCAAACCCTTATTACTAAAGACAAAACCAACGATAGGATCCTCGTAATTAACACTGTTGATATCTTTAGCTGCGCCCAGCTCAATTAACGCAACAGATCCGTCAACACCAGCTTCCCAGCCGCTACTGTTGCGGAATTTTGTTAATGCGTCCTTTTTAAGAAAAATCAGCATGACTGTTTTGAATTGTGCGCCAAGCTGAAATCCGATTGAGGCCGCTGCTGTACTATAATAATCGACTGTTTTACCTTTTATTAACAACGCGCCTTCGCCGTATTCACCACCAATACCAAAACCGGCTTTAACGACATCCGGAAAGACCAGAACGCCTTCAGCTTTTTCCAGAAACTTTTCAGCACCGCCAACTTCTACTTTGAACCTTTTTAATGCTGCTTCGACTTCGATATCAATTTCTACCGATGATGCGGCATAAGATGCATTCACAGATAATGCAGAGATGATTAACAGCATGATAAATTTGCTGATCGTATTAATATTGTATTTCAGCATTTCAGATTCTCCCTGAGAGTCAATTCAAAATAAATTCATTCTTGTCATTATGTATTGGACTAAATATTACGCGAAACAATAACAGAAAGTCACTAGTTTGAGCCTATTTGAGAACTTGTTCCTGATTATTTTCTTTTAATCGGATGTTTTAGGTCAATTATATTTATACCTTAAGGAATAATTGTTACAGTTAGTGGCGCTTATTTTTATCTTATTTAAATTTAATATGGAACCTGAAAACAAAGGAAGCGAACCCCTGGGGAAGAAGCATTGGCTATTTCAAACTGTGCCTCCGCTACTCATGCTGTCTATCTTGTTTTTCACAAACAATGGCTCTTCCCTGATCTTTCTTTCCGGGCTTTTTATTCTCCCTGTACTTATTAGCTTTGTTTCGATAATTGGCAAACTTTTTAGATTTAAAAAACGGAAGTATTTTCTTATCCGACCCTTTTTAACCATCGCCTTCTTTTTTTTAATTCTCTTTATCGCGCAATGGACATATAACATTGCACGTGAACAGGCTATTGATGCAGCCCAACAAATTCATGATGCATGTAACAAAGAATTAATTTGTCCTGCTAATCCGGATGGTTGGGATGTGAAAGATTCCAGAATAAGCAAGAATGATCTAGGCGTCTGGTTCAAATATTCAGCAATGTATTACTATGACAAAGAAAAATTAATCATTAGAGTCTATAGAGGCCCGGATATCGGAGACAATATTACTGGTGGCGTAAATATTCCTTTCAAAGTTGAGCCATATATTGAAAATCATTAATAAGAAACATAATGAATCTTGATAACTCATGGGAAAGCCTGGTCAAACCGGGCGATGCAAAGGATTATTTTAAACTGTCCAATGCAACTCCGTTACAAACAGCAACTAATAGCTTCAAACTTTTTAATGCATGGTGGTTGGCTGAACTATCCCGATTAATTTATCACAATAATTTTTTCGATAATAAGAGCATTGATTTTGGTTCTTTGGAATATGAGCTCATTACTTACATCGAAAATAAAGAAACATCCACGCATGTGGCGCTATTAAAAATCATTCAAGACGCGCCTTGTCTTGTTGTTGTCTTTCGAGGGACAGATGATATTGATGACTGGAATATTAATTTTCATGCTTATCAGTCTTCTTTTGGAAGCTCGGGAAAAGTACATAGCGGTTTTAAAAAAGCATACCTAAGTATTAGACAAGAATTATTTGAGTGCTTACGCGATCATTCTTTGCCCGTATTTATAACAGGTCATAGCTTGGGGGCAGCACTGGCAACGCTTGCTACTTCAGAGTTACACGGACATGATAATTTTGATTCATGCTATACATTCGGTTCACCACGCACAGGAAACCCGGAATTTATTAACTCAATAAAATGTGATCGAATCTTTCGAATTGTTAATAACTGTGATGTAGTAACTACTATCCCCATTGATTTTGCACTAATTAAGTATAAGCATATTGGCTTGAATTATTTAATCGACGATCAAGGTAATTTAATTGAAAGCATGAGTGAGGATGAAGTATTTACCTATCAAAAAAGTAAACTGGATGGTTTAAAGGAATATGCTGTATCAAAAATATTTGACCCTGCTTCAAAATCAATTAAAGATGATTTACCCGTTTTTCTTGCAGATCATGCACCAATTAACTACGTCTTAAGATTACAAAAACTGACAAAATCGTAAGGCAACTCTTTATTTACCAGCATTTATTGATCTAGATTAATTTCTATTCTTAATAAACTAGTATCATTAACTACATGAAAAAAGTTATATCTATGGACGGAGCTCTATTAGTACAACAATCTGTCGTTAATACTATTAACTTACTACGGAAACACTTAGTAGATCAGCAAGACTCCGAAGAATTCATTCATCGTATTCGTGTTGATATTAAACACTTACGTGCATGGCTAAGATTACTACGTAAAAAAAATGATGTACAGAATTGGAAAAAGATCGATCAGCAATTACATGAATTGGCAAAGCAACTTGGTTCTATACGAGACACTCAAGCAATCAATAAAACTTTTAAGGTTCTGCGCAGCTACGCTAAATCAAATGAAGAACGCACTGCAATTGATCAAATACAGAAACAGCAATGCCTGGAACCAGTAGCTTCAAATATCAATTGGGCTGATTTTGAGCGCAAACTTTTAGAAACACTGAATATATTTGAGCAAGAGTTTGTTTCTTTTAAATCTACCTCTATTCTTAAAAAAGGACTAAAACATACTATCAAAAAAATAAAAAAAACAGGGGAGATAACATATTCTAAACAAGGCATGCATGAGGATATTCACAAACTTAGAAAACTGGTAAAAACACTGGGGTATCAACTAGCCTATTCAAACAAAATCTTTTCAGTTAAACCTGAATTTAAACGTGATATAAGCAAACTAGGCAACATTTTAGGAAAGGCTCATGATTTACTTATTCTTAGAGACAAAATTAAACCACAAGAAATAACCGAGTTTACAGAAATTACTTATCGTTTAATTGACAGATATATCGCTTTAATTATTAAAAATTCCAGTCATGATTATAAAAGGATATTCAATTCATCTGTCGAAAATAATATTCGTAAGATTTAATACACTAGTTTTTTAATTTGTAGCCTGTTTTAAATATCCAGGAGACAATGGTTAAACACAACAACATAAAAAATAATATCATTGCTAAACTAACAAATATGTTTACATCTGCAACACCATAAAAACTCCAACGAAAACCACTTATTAAATAAACCACGGGATTAAACAAAGTAACCTTTTGCCATAATGGCGGTAACATATTAATAGAATAAAAACTTCCTCCAAGAAAAGTTAGTGGAGTAATTATCATCATAGGTACGATTTGAAGTTTTTCGAAACTGTCTGCCCAAACACCAAGAATAAATCCAAACAGACTGAAAGTAAGCGCTGTTAAAACAAGAAAACCTAACATATAAACAGGATGTTCTATTTCATAATCTACAAATAATTTAGCTGTGATCAATATTAAAAGACCAAGCGCTACTGACTTGCTTGCTGCGGCTCCGACATAGCCAATTAATATTTCGACGTATGAAATTGGCGCGGAAAGAACTTCATAAATCGTTCCGGTAAATTTAGGCATATATATACCAAATGAGGCGTTCGAGATGCTTTCATTTAGAAGTGACAACATGATTAATCCTGGAATAATAAAAGCACCATAGTTTATTCCGTCTATCTCGCCCATTCGCGAACCAATAGCAGCACCAAAGACCACGAAATATAGCGATGTCGACAAAACTGGTGAGGCTATACTTTGCATTAAGGTACGACCCGTTCGTGCCATTTCCAGTTTATAAATAGCTTTGATCGCGTGAAAATTCATTCTTTTTCTCTCACTAAATTTACAAAGATTTCTTCAAGAGAACTTTCTTTTGTATGTAGATCTTTAAATTCTATTTTACATTCGCTTAATTTACGTAGAAGCGGAACAATACCTGTATGTTCTTTTTGTACATCAAACGTGTAAAGCAACTGATGTCCATCAGCAAGAATTTCTAACGAATATTCATTAAGCTCTATGGGAACATTTATGATTGGATTTTGTAGATGTAAAGTAAGTTGCTTTTTACCCAGCTTTTTCATTAATTCATTTTTATCTTCAATAATTACGATTTCGCCTTTATTGATAACACCAATTCGATCAGCAATTTCTTCTGCTTCTTCTATGTAGTGTGTCGTTAAAATAATAGTAACGCCCTCATCACGAAGTCCTCGAACCATATTCCACATATCACGACGCAAAGCCACATCAACACCAGCCGTGGGTTCATCTAAAAACAATATTTTAGGTTCATGTGACAAGGCTTTAGCAATCATCACACGGCGTTTCATACCACCTGATAACGTCATGATTTTTGAATCTTTCTTATCCCACAAGGACAGATTGCGTAGTATTTTTTCTATGTATTCAGGGTTTGAAGCTTTACCAAAAATACCTCGACTAAAGTTAACTGTACTCCAGACGCTTTCAAACATATCGGTCGATAACTCTTGTGGCACTAAACCAATCTTGGAACGTGCAGAACGAAATTCTGAAATGACATTATGACCATCCGCAATAATTTCGCCATCGCTTGGATTAACAATGCCACAAATGGTACTAATCAAGGTTGTTTTGCCTGCTCCATTTGGGCCAAGAAGCGCAAATATTTCTCCTCGTTTAATTTCCAAATCTATATTTTTAAGCGCTTGAAAACCTGAATCATAAGTTTTATTTAACTTATTTACAGAAATTATGGATTCCATCCCTCACCCTTGATTTATTTAGATTCTAATAAATATTTGAATAATAAGAAGCTAATATGACAATGTCGAATTTATTTTAACTTGTTCGTTCGCTAATTAATTTTAAACGAGTTACAGTGCATTTCTTTCACGCGTGGCGATTCAGCTTTTATCTAGACATCTACGCACTATAAACACCTAAGGAGTGTTATGTCTACGTTACGCTTTCAGTATCAAACCTACGAGTTTGATGATGTCGATGTTCATGTGCGATCCTTGCGCGACAAACAACAATATTTCGATGCTGATAATGCGGCAGAAAAACTGGGTATTTCTTCCGCTCAATGGTCTTTATTCGGCGTTGTTTGGCCTTCTAGTGAAGTACTTGCGCATTTTATGATCGACTTTGATATAAATGGAAAACGAATACTCGAAATTGGCTGCGGTATAGCCCTTACCAGCTTGATGCTAAACCAGCGCAAAGCTGACATAACAGCAACTGACTATCACCCTGAGGTTGAAGCATTTCTTATAAAAAATATCAAACTCAATAATGGAGCAACCATACCCTTCATTCGTACAGGCTGGGCAGATAAACTTAGTGAGTTAGGTTCTTTTGATCTGATTCTTGGTAGCGACCTGTTATATGAACAAGAACACTCAGGACTGCTATCTGAATTTATT
>JBFIIJ010000079.1:0-8619 GCA_041601315.1 Gammaproteobacteria bacterium | reverse complement strand
GCCGGAAACATTATCAACGAAGATATTTTAGGAAGCATGGAATTTGCCTGCAAAGTAGCAGGCTCTAAAATTATAATTGTATTAGGTCATTCTCAATGTGGTGCCGTTAAAGGTGCATGTGATCATATAGAAATGGGTAACCTCACTGCCTTACTTTCTAAAATACGTCCTGCTGTTGAAGATGAAACAACCGTATTGGAAAATCGTAATTCAACAAATCCCGAATTTGTTGAAAAAGTAACCCTTATTAATGTAAACCGGGTCATGAAAAGCATTGTCGAAAGAAGTCCGATTTTAAAAGAAATGAACGAAAAAAATGAAATACAGATTATTGGTGGCGTTCATGACTTATTTAGCGGAAAAGTAACGTTTAACGTTTAACAACTATTGTTCTTAATCTACAAAACGCATCATACATGCCATAAATCATGTCTGTTTGATGCGTTTTACGCCTGATAAAAATAAACCGTTTTTCATAACTAATTACTCCCGCGGTTTTTAGTTTTTTTTCAGTCAAGTCTTATTCCAAATAAGACTATTCATAGCATTTAATATTCTTTTTCTGCCGAATTACTTATTGATAACGTGCGCTGCCCTTAACCCATGGACTTTTAATCCAAATGAAGTTTCGCAATCTTGATCTAACGAATAACCCCATTAACCAGGAACATTTGGAAATAGGGATACCTCTTGTTGAAGAGTCCGTTACCCATTCAGAAGATCACCCCTTATTGAAAATAGCGATGTGGTTAGCTTTGTTTTTACTAACCGCAACGTTAATTTATTTTTGCTATCGTCTTTTATCAGGCAATGGCGTTTCCGGCACAAAACTTATAATTGGTGAAGCGTTGGTCAGCGACGTGTTCTGGTGGTCTTTACTGGTCGGACTGATAGCACAGATAATCGATGGTGCACTGGGTATGGCATATGGAATTACCGCCACAACATTTTTACTAGCCACAGGGTCAAGTCCAGTAATAGCCAGCGCCAGTGTTCATATTGCTGAAGTTTTTACCACAGGCGTTTCTGGTGTATCACATGTCAAACTGGGTAACGTTAACAAACCACTCTTTTTAAAGCTGCTTTTTCCAGGGATACTCGGCGCAGTAACAGGTGCTTATATACTAACCTCTGTCGATGGTAATTTTATAAAACCCTTTATTTCTCTTTACTTGTTATTCATGGGTTTTTATATCCTCAGCAAAGTTTTTTTAAAGATAAAAAAACACAAACAAGTGATAAAGCACGTTGCCAAACTCGGTTTTGTCGGAGGCTTAATAGATACTTTGGGTGGAGGTGGATGGGGACCTGTTGTGACAACCACATTGATCAGTTCATCCAGCAATCCACGATTAACCATCGGTACAGTTAATTTTGTTGAATTCTTCCTGACCTTTGCCAGTGCAATAGCATTTTTACTTTTAGTTGGTGAAGCACCCTGGATTGTTGTCTCTGGTCTTGTCATAGGAGGTGTCTTTGCAGCTCCATTTGCGGCAATATTATGTAAAAAAGTTCCTGCAAAATTATTAATGGTGCTTGTGGGTATACTGATTATAATTGTCAGCACCTACAATATATATAACACTTTTGTGACCTGACAATATCATTGTCACGACCATAGGTAGTATTCGAAAATTAAGAGCAAATATTCAGTTTTTATTATGCAGAAAAAATATCTAGGTTTTGATATCGAGACCTCTAAAATACTTCCTGAGAATTTTGGCGATCTGCATGATCATCGTCCACTCGGCATAAGTTGTGCCGCCATATGGTGTGAAGATAAAGAAAAAGCCGAAGTGTTTTATTCTAAAGATTCAAATGGCGATGCTGCCGAAAAGATGAGTGTTGATGATTTATCCCGATTTGTTGATGTTCTTATAGAAAAAACAAAGCAAGGTTATACCATTGTTACTCATAATGGCCTTGGCTTTGATTTTGATATTCTTGCCGAAGAATCAGGAAGAGATGATGATTGTCGCAAGCTTGCTTTAAATCATATCGACATGATGTTTCATTTCTTTTGCGGCAAAGGGTTTGGCATCGGATTAAACGCCGCGGCAAAATCGATTGGTATCAGTAAACCTGCAGACATAGATGGGTCGGTCGCACCGCAATTATGGAAAAATGGAAAACATCAGCAAGTACTGGACTATGTAGCACAAGACTGTCGCTTAACATTGGATGTTGCCTTGGCTAGCGAGAAGAATAAAAAAATTACCTGGATTACCCAAAAAGGATCAACAGCTTATTTTTCACTTCCATCAGGTTGGTTAACAGTAAATGACGCAATGCAACTTCCTTTGCCAGATACTTCATGGATGGATAATGCCTGGGAAAGAACAAAATTTACTAACTGGTTGCAATAGTAATTAAGTACAAATAAATACTAAAATTGATCTAGCGCTATTATTTTAATGAGACTAAGACTAGACTTTGTCTCATGCAAATTGATGAAAATACGCTACACGTGTTCAATGACAGCCTTGAACGCTGTCAGGCTAACCCGCAATTTTTATCACTTTTTTATAAAAAATTTGTCATCTCAAATTCTGAAATACGTGAAAAATTTTCAAATACGGACATGCAAAATCAGAAAATGATGTTACATGCCTCTATATATATGATTATGTTAGCAACTCAACGTAATGCTGCAGCTTCTGCATATTTGGATAAGGTGGCAAAGCGCCATTCAAGATCAGAGTTGAATATACGACCTGAACTATACGATATATGGCTAGAAACTCTCCTGGAAACTGTAAGCGTCATTGATCCAAACCATATAGAAGAAACGGGAGTCGCATGGAAAAAAGTGATGACTTTTGGGGTTGATTATATGAAATCAAAATACGATGCAGAAAGTGAAAGCTAGATTACAAGCTTCGCTTTTTTAATTTTTCTACTTTTTCTTCCCATCGCTTAAGTGCTTTTTCATAGTAAACATAAACGCAATTTTCACAACCGCGCTCACAACATTCTGATGGATCAGGTTTGACTGGTTTTTTGGGTAATTCAATTACTTTTTGTTTACGCATAAACATTTAACTTCTTGCAAACAGCTGTTCAGGATCTTTAAATGATTTAAATTCAAGTGCATTACCACTCGGATCAGTAAGGAAAAATGTTGCCTGCTCACCAACTTCACCTTCGAATCTTATAGTCGGTTTAATTAAGTAATCCACTTCTTTTTTATTTAACTGTTCAACCATTTCATTCCATGCATTCCATTCCAGCACTAAACCAAAATGTCGCGCAGGAATAGTTTCTCCATCGACAGGGTTTGCTGGAATTTTTTCTATTGTTTCGACAAGGTGTGCTGAAATTTGATGACCATAGAAATTAAAATCGATCCAGCGTTCTGCTTCACGACCAACAACACAACCAATTATCTCCGTATAAAAGCTACGAGTCGTTTCTAACTCTTTAACAGGAAATGCAAGATGAAAAGGTGAGTCCATAATAACAACCTAAATTCACAATCTATATACTATACGTTGAACCTAAAAAGGATAACATCACCATCATGGACAATATATTCTTTTCCTTCTGATCGCCATTTGCCAGCTTCTTTTGCACCCTGCTCTCCCTTGCAGTTAATGTAATCATCAAACGCAACAACTTCGGCACGTATAAAACCACGTTCAAAATCAGTGTGAATTACCGCTGCTGCTTTTGGTGCAGTTGCACCAATTGAAACAGTCCATGCGCGTACTTCTTTCGGTCCAGCGGTAAAATACGTTTGTAAACTAAGTAATTTATAACCTGCACGGATAATACGATTCAACCCCGGTTCTTCCATTCCCAGAGCATCTAAAAATTCTGCTTTTTCTTCATCGTCTAATTGAGATACTTCAGCCTCAATAGCAGCACAGACTGAAATTAATTGCGCACCTTCTTTATCTGCCAGAGCCTGTAATTTTTCTATCCACGGATTTGATTGCAAACCATCTTCTTCAACATTAGCAATGTACAAAGTTGGTTTTAAAGTGAGTAACTGTAAATGTTTGATGGCATCTAGTGCATCTTCTGATAACTCCATAGAGCGTACAGGTAATCCTTGATCAAGATGCGCCATAATAGCTTCAAGCTGTTCCTGTTCCTGCTTGGCAGTTTTGTCACCACTTCGACCTAACTTAACAGCTTTCTGTAACGCTTTACTTATTGTTTCCTGATCAGCTAAACAAAGTTCCGTATTGATTACTTCAATATCAGAAAGAGGATCAACTTTCCCTGCAACATGCACAATGTTGTCATCATCAAAACAACGTACTACCTGTGCAATAGCATGTGTCTCACGAATATTGGCCAGAAATTTATTACCCAGACCTTCACCTTTTGATGCGCCTTCAACTAATCCGGCAATATCAACAAACTCCATTGTTGTTGGCACAACTCTCTGCGGCTTAACAATTTCTGCTAATTGATCAAGTCTTGAATCAGGCATGGCAACAACACCAACGTGAGGGTCGATAGTGCAGAAAGGATAATTCTCTGCATCTATTGCTGAGTTAGTGAGTGCGTTAAATAGAGTTGATTTACCAACATTCGGCAAACCAACAATGCCACATTTAAATCCCATAGAATGAATTCCGATTATTAATATGAAAGGTTAATATTTATGAATTATTTTTATTATTTAGTTCTGTCATCAATTTATTAAGATTGTCTTGAAAAAATTGATCACTCTTTTCCAGTGCCAAAGAAAATGAATCCAGAATTTTATCTTCTTCTTCCGCTGTAGCGCGACCCAAAACATAAGGCACAACCTGATCTTTACTTCCGGGATGGCCAACACCTATTCTTAAACGCATGAAATCCTTGTTACCAGTACGTTGAATAATATCTCGCAAACCATTATGACCACCATGACCACCACCTTCTTTCAAACGTGTTGTGCCTGGAGGCAAATCAATTTCATCATGAACAACCAGTATTTGTTCCATCGGAATTTTGTAATAACTGCACAACGCTTGCACAGTCAAGCCACTGTCATTCATATAAGTTTGAGGTTTACATATCCAGCAATCCGTCGTTCCACGTTGATAACGACAAAGTTCAGATTGGGATTTTTTATCTTGGGAAAAACTTAAAGAAAGTTTGTTTGCCAGTGCATCAACAAACCAGAAACCAGCATTGTGCCGAGTCATTAAATACTCGGGGCCTGGATTTCCCAGGCCCACGATCATTTTAACTGGAAGAGACATCGCCTAAAGACATAGCATGATGTCAAAAAAGCAATTAGCTTTCGCCGTCTTTTGCTTCTTTAGTGTCTTTTGCTTCTTCGCCATCAGCAGCTGCAGCTTCAACAGCCGCATCTTCAGCGTCATCAGCAACACTAGCTTTCGGAGCATGAATAGCTGCAACAGGTTGAGAATCTTCACCCCCATGTAACAGGCTATAAATCTGCACACCCTCAGGTAATACCAGATCACTAAGATGGACTGTTTCGTCAAGGTTGACTCCCGACATATCAACCTGAATATATTCAGGAAGATCTTTTGGCAAACAAACAATATCGATTTCTGTCATAACGTGACTAACAACACCGCCGCCTTGCTTAACACCAACCGCTTTCTCTTCATTAATAAAGTGAATCGGAACACGCATAGTTAATGCTTCGTTTTCATTAATACGCAACAGATCGATGTGTAGTAATATATTTTTGTAGGGATGGCGTTGCAGATCTTTTAATACGACCTTTTCGCTATCTTTACCGACGTTAAGTGTCAGAATATGAGAATAGAAAGCTTCATTCTCCAGACTATGCATAACGACATTATGATCCATTGTTATCATAGTCGGTTCTTTGTCGGTACCGTAAACGATACCAGGTAATTTGCCAGCGTGGCGTAGGCGGCGGCTCGCACCCTTCCCTACGTCTTTGCGCTTTTCGGCAACGAGTTCGAATTCATTCATTGTGTTACTACTCCTTACATTAAGGTTTTTGTTTACCCCCCAACCGCGACCAGTCGGGAGAATTTGTGCAGAAGGTCTTAATCCAAAAACATAGAGCTTAAGGATTCACCTTCCGCAATACGACGCATACTCTCAGCCAGCATTGCTGCTACGCTAAGTTGTCGAATTCGGCTACAGCTTACTGCATCTGAGCGAAGCGGGATTGTATCTGTTACTACCAATTCATCAAGCTTTGAATTCTCTATATTCTTCACTGCATTACCGGAAAGTACCGGATGCGTACAGTAAGCGACCACTTTCGTAGCACCAAATCCCTTCAAAGCCCCTGCTGCATTACATAATGTGCCGGCTGTATCGACCAAATCGTCAATTATGACGCAGGTCCGGCCATCAACATCACCAATAATATTCATAATCTCGGATTCGTTCGGATTTGGACGACGTTTATCAATAATCGCCAATTCTGTGTCATCCAGACGTTTTGCCAGCGCACGCGCTCGAACCACACCACCGACGTCAGGCGAAACCACCATCAAATCCGGATATTTATGTTTCCATAAATCACCCAATAACACCGGAGAACCATAAACATTGTCCAGCGGAATATCGAAAAAACCCTGAATCTGGTCAGCATGCAAATCAACGGTGAGAACGCGATCAATACCAGCAGCTGCAATCATGTTTGCAACGACTTTCGCCGTAATAGGAACTCTCGATGAACGTGAACGACGATCTTGTCGAGCATAACCTAAATAAGGGATAACAGCGGTAATACGTGTGGCAGAAGCGCGTTTCAGGGCATCGGCCATCACTAATAATTCCATCAGATTGTCATTGGTCGGCGCACAAATCGGCTGCATAATGTAGCAATCACGGCCACGAACATTCTCGTTAATTTCAACCATGACCTCGCCATCGCTGAATTGACCCACTGTAGCCTTACCCATAGGTATGTTCAGGTACTCCGCCGCCTCAAGTGCCAACTTGGGGTTCGCATTACCACTGAAAATCATCATATTGGAAATCGACATGGTGTGCTTTCTCTGACTATTTAAAAAATATGGCTGGGGTGCGAGGACTCGAACCTCGGAATGCATGGATCAAAACCATGTGCCTTAACCAACTTGGCCACACCCCAATAAATCATTTCTAGTATAGAGTCGACTGAACTCACTCTTAAGCCTTACTTCGTTCAGCCGTCATTCGTTCTAATAAGGGTGACTTGTTCATCCCCTTAACAACATAGCCTTGCCACTCTTTCGGCAATTTTTCTTTTACGGCTATCGCTTCTTGTTCATCTGAAAACGGAGCAAATAAACAAGCGCCTGTGCCTGTAAGCTTTGTCGGGGCAAATTTTCCCAGCCAATCCAGCGCTTTTGCCACCTCTATATAGTGCTTTCGCACAACAAATTCACAGTCATTTATGCCTCCTCCCTCGAGGAAGTCGCGTATTGTGATTGCAGGTGTATTCCGTGTCAAATCGGCTTCATTAAATATTGTTTTGGTAGCCACACTACATCCAGGGTGAATCACCAAATACCATGATTCTTCGGGTTCAATTGAGGTGAAATTCTCACCCACACCTTCTGCCCAGGCAGCATGAGCATAGATAAATACCGGCACATCAGCACCCAATGATAGGCCTATACTGGCAAGCTCTTCTGCAGCTAACCCTGTTCCCCAGAGTTCATTTAGTGCAACCAGGGTTGTCGCAGCATCTGAACTACCCCCGCCCAAACCGCCGCCATCAGGGATTCGTTTTTTTACATTAATATCAACGCCAAGTTTACAACCTGTTTTTTCTTTCAACTTTCGAGCAGCCCGCACAACCAAATCATCTTCGGCATCAACACCTGGCATATCAGAACTGCGTGTCACTAAATCCTCTTGCAGAATGGTGAAGTCTATTTCATCTTCAAGTTGAATGAATTGAAACACCGTTTGCAGCAAATGATATCCATCAGCCCGCCGACCTGTGATATGCAAAAATAAATTTAATTTAGCCGGAGCCGGCCATGCGCGACTTAACATCTATTAACCTTAGATTTCCCAAGTTTGAATGATCACTTTAAGCTGAATGTTATCGCTTTTAATGGTTAACTTTTCCGGTAGTGAAATTCCATCTTGCTCGGTATATCTCGATACGCTGACATTAAAACCGGATTGATCCATATTCATCAGTCGTCCTTCATCATCAAGCAGAAGTTTACTGTATTTTATTCCTGGTTCAGGTAAACCCCTTACCCAAAATTTCAAACCATTAAGGTGTACATCCCAACCAAGTCCTTCTCGCAATAATTGCTCTGAATCCTCGGCAACCAAGGTTATATCTTTTGGCATCTTCATTACAACGCCGTTAGGTGTACCCGTTAAAATATAGGTTCCTTGTCCGAGAGGTGCGACAAAACGTATTTCATAGTTTGTGAGGAATTGGTTCCAGAATAAAGTGACTGTACCACTTTCTTTTTCATTTTTTACAGCAATGCGGCCATTGATGTCCCATGACTGAATTGCGCTAACGGCTAATTGATGATTAAGCCAGAGTTGCGTTTTTGAAGCCGGCTCAATTTCTGAATCGATTTTAGGTGCTTGAGCACAGGCAGTGAGAAACGAAACTGCCATTAATAATAGTAGTAACCGCAAGAGTGTTAACCGTTTCACGGTTTAAAGCGTTCAATAACTTCCAGCAATCTATCGTCAGTGGGG
>JBFIIJ010000078.1:0-8644 GCA_041601315.1 Gammaproteobacteria bacterium | reverse complement strand
TTATGCAATTTACTAATACTCTTGCGAATAGTTTTTATAATGAGTTGCCATTATTAAGTTCGGCCAGAAACATTGCGATGTTATTGCTTGATACGATTCCTGAATTAAAAAATTCGTTTACTGAAAGAACAATGGGCCTTGCAGGATTGCAGCCACGTTTTGTAAGAGGAATGCAGTTATGAAAACGTCAGCAGATAAATTTGATGCTGATGTTATTGTAGTCGGTGGCGGTATTATTGGTGAAAGCTTTGCCTGTTTATTAGGGCAAGCCGGAATAAAAGTTATTTTACTTGATGCCGGTGTCAGGCAAGTTAATTCGCTTAAAAAAGTTGATGCGCGAGTTTTTGCGATAACGCGAGCTTCTGAAAATATATTAAAAAAAGCAGGCGCGTGGCGTCGCATAAATGAAAACGACATTGCCTGTTTTCGAAAGATGCATGTTTGGGACGAGAATGGTTTAGGCGAAATTAATTTTGATAGTGCATCAATATGTCAGCCAACTATGGGATACATTATTTCTCATCAAGTCATTGTTGATGCTTTACAAGAAAAGTTACTCGACATGGAAAATGTCCGTTGTATCTGGTCAGTTTCTCCTGCGTTTATTAAAAATAAAACCAATGCCATGTTGTTGGAAACAGAAGATGGTTTACAGTTTAAAACAAAACTTGTCGTTGCGGCAGATGGTAGTCACTCCAAGTTAAGATCGCTTGCGAATATTCATTATCATAAACACGATTACAAACAATCTGCTTTGGCCTGTGTCGTGACAACGGAATATGCGCATACAGAAATCGCACGACAACGTTTTTTGAAACGTGGTCCGCTGGCATTTTTACCGATGGTAGATCCGCATCAATCAGCTATCGTCTGGTCAAGCAGCCCTGATCATATACAACGATTAAAAGAAATGGATAAATCTGCATTTCATTTTGAATTGGCAGAAGCTTTCGCTAATGAACTAGGTGAAATTAAGGAAAGTAGCGAACGAATGGTCTTTCCATTAAGCCGAGCACAGGCCGAGCATTATGTGCAGTCACGAGTTGCGTTGATTGGCGATAGTGCGCATACCGTTCACCCTTTAGCTGGTTTGGGCGCAAATCTAGGTTTACTGGATGCTGCAGCTTTAGCAGAAATAGTCATTGATTCTGTTCAACGCGGTAGAGACCCTGGTCGGTTACAAGTTTTACGCCGTTACGAACGTAGACGAAAGGGAGAAAATCATAGCATGATGTATTTGCTCGATGGTTTTAAACATCTCTTTGAAAATCAGACGCAATCTGTACAATGGCTGCGCAATTTTGGCATGGATATGGTTGATAGTTTGCCTGTAGCCAAACATGCCATTTTGAAGCGAGCGATGGGAATTAAAGGTGATTTGCCTTCATCTGCTCGTGGCCAATTATAAAAAAACAATCATTAATAATAATCTGTATTACTTTAGGATAGTTCATGTCTGATAATTCAAATCCGGAACCGAGTAACTTTATTCGTAACATCATTAATGATGATTTAAAGAATAATAAAAATGAAGGGCGCGTTCATACGCGTTTTCCTCCCGAACCAAATGGTTATCTTCATGTTGGTCATGCAAAGTCGATCTGCTTAAATTTTGGCTTGGCACAAGATTATGAGGGTGGTATTTGCAACCTTCGTTTTGATGATACGAATCCGGATAAAGAAAATGTTGAATATACTGATTCAATTCAAGCCGACGTTAAATGGTTAGGTTTTGACTGGGAAGATCGACTTTATTTTTCATCGGATTATTTTGAACAATTATTTGAATTTGCCAAACAATTAATTCGTGATGATAAAGCGTATGTTGATCATTTGACGGCTGATGAAATACGCGAGTATCGCGGCACATTAACCGAGCCGGGTAAACCGAGTCCCTATCGTGATCGCAGTGTTGAAGAAAATCTGGATTTATTTGATCGTATGCGTGCAGGTGAATTTGCTGAAGGCGACTGTTTATTGCGCGCGAAAATAGATATGGCTACGCCAAATATGAATATGCGCGATCCGGCAGTTTATAGAATCAAGAAAGCTAGTCATCATCGAACCGGTGATACGTGGTGTATTTATCCGATGTATGACTATACACATTGTGTCTCTGATGCCTTGGAAGGAATTACGCATTCATTATGTACATTAGAGTTTGAAGATCATCGTCCGTTATATGACTGGTTTTTAGACCAATTACCTGTGCCTTGTCATCCACAACAAATTGAATTTGCCCGTTTAAATTTAAATTATACAGTAACGAGTAAACGTAAATTAAATGAACTGGTGACAGAAGGGCTGGTTTCAGGTTGGGATGATCCGCGTATGCCGACGATTGTAGGTATGCGGCGTCGCGGTTACACGCCGGAAGCGATTCGTGATTTTTGTAATCGAATAGGTCTTACGAAAACAGATACGGTAATTGATGTGGGCGTATTGGAAAATTGCGTTAGAGAAGATCTCGATAAGCGTACACGACGTGTGCTCGCTGTATTGAACCCACTGAAAGTCGTGATTGAAAATTACCCGGAAGGGGAAACAGAATTATTAGATGCACCTTACCATCCGAACGATCCTGAAATGGGACAAAGACAGTTGCCATTCTCAAGAGAGATTTATATTGATCAAGAAGATTTTATGGAAGACCCGCCAAAAAAATTCTTTCGTTTAGGACCTGGTCGTGAAGTACGTTTGCGCTATGCTTATTTTATTACTTGTAATGAGGTGATTAAAAATGATGCTGGCGATGTAATTGAATTACGATGTACTTATGATCCGGAAACCAAAGGTGGTAATGCACCTGATGGTCGTAAAGTTAAAGGTACTATCCATTGGGTTTCAGCTGAGCATGCTTTAGAAACAGAAGTTCGTTTATATGACCGTTTGTTCAGTGATCCAAAACCGGACAGCAAGAAACATGAAAAGGACTGGAAAAGTTTTATAAATCCAGAGTCAATATTGACTTTGAAATCAGCCTACCTTGAACCTTCATTAGCTGATGCAAAAGCAGAAGAGCATTTTCAGTTTGAACGAACAGGTTATTTTAGCGTTGATAGTAAAGATAGCCTTGATGGCAAGCCGATATTTAATCGCACCGTGACTTTGCGCGATTCATGGGCAAAACTAAACAAATAAGATATTAATATTATGCAAACTAAATCAGATACGCTTTATCGTTCTCATATTAAAAGTTTACCGTTAATTAGTAACGGTAAGGTCAGGGATATTTATGGCATTGATGATCAACATATGTTGATTGTGACGACTGATCGGCTTTCTGCTTTCGATGTTATTTTACCAGATCCAATTCCGGGTAAAGGCCGAGTATTAACGGAAGTATCTAACTTCTGGTTTAAACGATGCGAAGATATTATTCAAAATCATCTTACCGATATTGCCGTTAAAGATGTGATTAAAGAAACGGATGAACTTGATGTATTGGAAGGACGTGCTCTTGTTGTTCGTAAATTAAGGCCTTTACCTATCGAAGCCGTGATTCGAGGTTATTTGATTGGTTCGGGTTGGAAGGATTATCAGGCAACGGGATCGATATGCGGAATCAAGTTGCCCTCCGGATTACAGCAAGCAGAAAAATTACCGGAACCGATATTTACACCTGCAACTAAAGCGGATGTCGGTGATCACGATGAAAATATCAATTTTGAACAAACGGTAAAATTAATCGGACAAGAATTGGCAGAGCAGGTTCGAGATGTAAGTTTGAAAATTTATTCGCAGGCAGTGGAATATGCGCTGACAAAAAATATTATTATTGCAGATACTAAATTTGAATTTGGACTGGATGGAAATGATAAGTTGGTATTAATTGATGAAGTATTAACACCAGACTCATCGCGTTTCTGGCCAGTCGAATCTTATAAAGTAGGAGCGAGTCCACCAAGCTTTGATAAACAATACATTAGAGATTATCTCGAAACACTTGATTGGGATAAAACAGCACCAGGTCCCAAGCTGCCCGAAGAAGTGATAAATAATACAGCGGCAAAATATGAAGAAGCGCGAGATAAACTGATTGTTTAGGAAATAGAATAAATCATGCAAGAAATAAAAAAATTAATTAACGGTTACCAACGTTTTCATAAGAAATATTTTGAGGAACAACCGGAAGTTTATAATAGTTTATTTGAACAAGGTCAGTCACCTAAATTTCTGGTGATTGCCTGTTGTGATTCACGCGTTCACCCAGCGCAAGTGATGGACACAGTTCCGGGTGACATCTTTGTTATACGAAATGTTGCGAACCTTGTTCCTGTAAATGAACCTGATGATAAATCTCATGGTACCAGTGCGGCGATGGAATTTGCGGTAAAACATCTTGAGGTTAAACACATTATCGTTTTTGGACATAGTCAATGCGGTGGTATTAAAAGTTTAATGGAAGGTGATCATCTGGATCAGAAATACGTCTTTATTGATCCCTGGATGGAGATTGCCCGAGGCGCAAGAAACAAAATATTACTTGAGCACAATAATAAAGAATTTTCTCAGCAATGCGCACTATGTGAAAAAGCATCAATAGAAACATCTTTATATAACCTAATGACGTTTCCCTGGATTAAAGAGCGTTATGATGCGGGCAAACTATTTATTCATGGCTGGTATTTCGATATTGACACAGGTAGTCTATTAGGAAAAGAAGGTGATCAATTTATACCTGTTACTGATATGAAAATAGATATTTAACCAAGAGGTGATGTTGATGCAAAAATATATTAAAGTATTTTTATTATTAGTTTCCAGTTTGTTACTAGTCGCGTGTTCAGATGATAGTGGCACTAGCGCAGACGCTAAAAAAGATCATGTCTGGAAAGAGCAAACCGATACAATCAATAAAGCTAAAGAAGTGGAAGGTATGTTAATGGATTCAGCTGAAAATACACGTGAAGCAATTGAAAATCAGAACTGATAAGTTTTATTGTTTGACACTGATTAAGACATCAATTTAATTAAAGCATCCCTTGCTTCAAAGTCTTCTACAGCTGACATCGCTTCATTGAATGCGGCGACTCTTTCACTGTGAGAAGCGAGGAGCTTTGCCAGCTCCTCGGTTTCATCAATACTTGCTTCGCCACCATCTTTATATTTGATGTCAATATCTTGCAGGAAAGTGAAATACGTTTGCTTGCTTGCACGCATTTCCTGAAACGCTTGATAGGCAATACGTGCTTCATCAGTTAATTGGGAATCAGGCATAGTGATACGTTATATTTAAGCGTTTTCCATCTCGGCGTTATATTTACCTTTGCAAGCCAGGCTATTACATTTTTCGCGATGTGATAGTGCTTTTTGTGCTGCTTCAAGATTTTCTGCTTTCCCGCCCCATGCTTTTAAACATGCGGCCTGTAGTGCTCGTCCGTAAGAGAAACTTAACGGCCATGGAAGATCAGAGTTGCTTGCATTCATAGCATTAAGATGTGCTGTTGCGAGTTCATCACTTTGTCCGCCTGAAAGAAAAACAATACCCGGTAGTTCTGCAGGAACATTCTTTAGCAGACATTTAACCGTTTGATCGGCAACTTCCTGAACACTTGCTTGCGTTGGGCATTGTTTACCGGAGATAACCATATTAATTTTCAATATAGTATGTTCAATACTAATATCTTGACTCTTAAGGGCACTGAATAAAGCAGATAACGTTGCTTCAGTTACTTCATAACAACGTTCAATCGTATTATCCGCATCCATTAATACTTCAGGCTCAACCATAGGTACTATGCCTGCTTCCTGACAAAGACCGGCATAACGAGAAAGAGCATGTGCATTAGCTTCGATACATGCCTGACTGGGAATGTTATCGCCAATAGTGATAACAGCACGCCATTTGGCAAACTTTGCACCGAGTGATTTATATTCTGCTAAACGATCACGTAGTCCATCGAGTCCTTCGGTAATTTTTTCATCTGGATGTAATGCAAATTCTTTTGCACCTGTATCAACTTTAATGCCGGGCATAATGCCTTGATCGATTAATGCTTTTGCAAACGGAACACCATCGCTGGTTGATTGACGAATGGTTTCATCAAATAGAATCATACCGCTGATGTATTCATTGCCGCCGGGATTAGTAATTAATAAATCGCGATAGGCTCTGCGATTTTCTTCTGTTGATTCAAGATTAATGGTATCAAATCGTTTGCCTATTGTTGGCGTACTTTCATCTATAGCAAGAATGCCTTTGCCAGTTGCTACCATTGCTTTTGCTGTTGCTTCGAGTTCTGCTGCGCTCATTATATTTGCCCCGTTAACGCTGTGATTTAAAGATGTATTTATTAGTTTTTTTAAAGTGTGTGTTCTAAAGCTTGACCTACCTGAATGATTTTCATGTTGTTGGTTCCACCACGTCTGCCACGTAAGTCACCTTTGGTAATGATTACAAAGTCACCATCTTCAACTGCGCCTTCTGCGATCAATTGATCAATCATCTGTTTATTTGCTTCTAAAGGATCTGTGTGGGTAATATCAAATTTCATCGGGTAAACACCGCGGTACAATGCAACTCGTCTTCGTGTTGATGTATGTCGAGTAAAAGCAAATATAGGTAAGCCTGAACTGATACGTGACATCCACAAACAGGTACCACCTGTCTCGGTCAATGCACATATTGCTTTCGCACCAATGTGGTTAGCAGCATACATTGTCGACATAGCAACTGCTTCTGATATTGTTTCAAAGCGTTGATTAATACGATGATCTGAAATACGGACGCTACGTTGTTTTTCAGCTTCTTCACAAACACGTGACATTGCTTCAACTACTTTGTCCGGGTAGTGACCGATACTGGTTTCGCCAGATAACATGACTGCATCTGTTCCATCTATAACAGCATTGGCAACATCAAATACTTCAGCGCGAGTCGGAATTTTACTTTCAGTCATGGACTCCATCATTTGTGTCGCAGTAATGACTGCACGATCCATGTCGCGTGCCATTTTAATCAGACTCTTTTGTACTGGTGGCAAGGCGGCATCGCCAATTTCTACACCGAGGTCTCCACGAGCAATCATGATGGCATCAGAACCTTCAATGATATCTTCTATATGATTCAAAGCTTCAGCACGTTCAATTTTTGAAATTAGTCTTGCCGTACAATCACACTCTTTCATCATCTGACGTGCTTTTTTTACGTCATTTCCGTCTCTTGGAAATGAGATAGCGATGTAATCAACTTTGATTGCTGCAGCGTGTTTCATGTCTTCAACATCTTTTTCTGTAACCGCACTGGCAGATAAGCCACCACCTTGAAGGTTGATGCCTTTGTTATTACTTAATTCGCCACCCGTGATCACTTCGCAATCAATAATGCTTCCTTTGACAGAGTTAACATATAAAACAATCTTTCCATCATCGATTAATAGTTTGTCATTAGCTTTAACATCGTTAGCGAGTTCTTTATATGTAACGCCAACCTGAGTTTCGTCTCCATCTTCAGTCGCAAGTTCGGTATTAATTTTAAAGTTGGCACCTTCACGTAATTGAACCTTTCCTTCTTTAAAATGCTCGATGCGTATTTTTGGTCCTTGTAGATCGGCTATTACAGCCATAGCATGTTTGTGTTGATATGAGAGTTTACGAATTTCTTTCATTCGTCTTTCATGATCAGCGTGTGTTTGATGAGAATAATTTAATCGAAAGACATCTACTCCGGCGTTAATTAATTTTTCCAACATGCCTGGCTGGTCTGTTGCCGGTCCCAGCGTAGCAATAATTTTGGTTCTTCTCATCTAGTTGTGTTTTTCCGTGTGGTTTTTTATTGTGTTTTATAATTCTCTTGCACGTTCCATTGCTTCCCAGGCACGTGCTGCTTCTTCTAAGATAGCGATAGCCGGCAATTTTTTACCTTCCAAAAATTCAAGGAAGGCGCCGCCGCCAGTGGAGATATAAGAGATATCATCTTCAACTTCAAATTTTGATATCGCAGCAATGGTGTCACCGCCGCCTGCAATTGAATAGGAATCGCTATTAGCAATGGCTCGGGCAAGATTTTCAGTTCCTTTGCTGAACTGATCAAACTCAAAGACGCCAAGTGGACCATTCCAGACGATGGTTTTTGCTTTGGCAATGATGTCATTAAGTTGCTTAGATGTTTCTGGTCCAACATCCATAATCATGTCATCGGTTGCAACATCGTTAATTGATTTTGTTTCAGCTTTTGTTTGCTCATCAAATTCTTTACCGCAAATAACATCAACCGGTAATGGGATCTGACAACCTTTTTCTTCAGCTTGTTTCATAAGTTTGCTGGCGACTTCAACCAAATCAGCTTCGTAAAGCGATTTACCAATTTCATAACCCGCCGCCTTTAAAAATGTATTCGCTATTCCGCCACCGATGATGAGTTGATCGACTTTTTCTGAAAGCGATTCAAGTATTGTTAGTTTGCTAGATACTTTTGAACCGCCAACAATAGCAATAACAGGTTTCTCCGGATCACGTAGTGCTTTGGATAATGATTTTAATTCATCGATCAGTAATGGTCCTGCCGCGGATACGGCAGCATATTTTGCGACACCATGAGTTGAGGCTTGTGCACGATGCGCAGTTGCAAATGCATCGTTAATATAAACCTGACAAAGTTGTGCCATTTTACGAGCAAGCTCATCATCATTTTTTGTTTCAC
>JBFIIJ010000077.1:0-8701 GCA_041601315.1 Gammaproteobacteria bacterium | reverse complement strand
TAGCTGATTCAGATGATAACCATAGTTTCAGTGCGACGATAAGATTGGTTTGGTAGCAAGTTTAACGTTAAGTTAAGCAAGCTGTTTGGAATTGCATTTTTTCTATAATAGTCTTTGCTATAAAGACTATTAAGTTGGTGCGAGGGCGAGAATCGAACTCGCACTTCCGAAGAAACCGGATTTTGAATCTTTTTGAGTCAATAAACAGCAACAAAAAAATAATTCAAAAATGCCAAGTGTGTAAAGAGAGTGTGTAAATTCTAAGGTTTTTTTAAAGTTTTTAGGAGTGTTTTAAAGGAACATAGCCGACGTTAATTTAAAAAAGTCATTAGTAGATCGTGTTTTCGTAGTATCCAGTCCTACCAAAACAAGGCCAGCCATCTTTGCTTTTATGCGGATTCAATTTCGGGTTTTGTTTTTTTCGTCTAAATGTCTTGTCACACATTGGACATCGATAAATATAGATTGGCCCGCTACTAATATTCGATGACCGTCGTCTTTTAGAATGACTCTTCCTGGGGAATATGCTTGTTGGCCTTTGCGGAATATTCAGGCTCTCTAGTGTTCCCGTTTGCATCAGATCTGTTGAGGCATAGCCTGAAGGACCTAGTTCTACTTGGAATCGTGGGGTGAACACCTGATTTGTAATGGAAGCATCATTAATCTGGTTTATTTTGTAGGCTCTTATCTGTCCATCTTCTGCGCGAACTGCATAGAGCAAGATATTGTCATTTTGTGCGCGTCTCAGAGAATAAGGTTCAATAATACGCGTATTTCTACGCCCACTATTATCCGTGTAATCTAAATCAACGCAGAGTCTATTTCCTGCAGCAAAACGAATTATTTCCAGAGAACTCCCGCTTAGTGAATGCAGACCAAGCTGACCGTATACTGGTCTATAGACTTTGCCGTTTCCGGTGACGGTACCAAGCTTGGGTTTTTCTTGGACAACGTCACCCTCAAGCCAGGTAAAGAAATCTGGTAATGAATCCCAATAAACGTCAAAGGCAGGTAGTAATGGTAATTGGTGAGCAAGCATGGGTTCCCAGTTTCTGAGCAATGCGTCTTTGTAAGCTGTCATATCTTGCAATGTCGGGATACCAATTTCTTTATAGGCACATTTTTGAGCTAACACATCCTGTATCACAGGATGTGCAGGTAATTGATCGTTTCGAAAAAGATTAATGACATCATATAAATCTCTTGGCCTTCCGCGCTCACCAAGTGCCCTGACTTTTTCTCCGAATACTTCCGGATACGAGTAACTGTTGATGGTCATTTCTTGTCCCGATGTATCACTGTAGGAATGAAAAACTTGTTGCCTGGATGAAGGCATGACCAGAACTTCATCTGCCGTTAAATCCAGTTTAATTTTTGGGATGCTTTTCTTACCACTGGCAAAGTAACTTTGATAATAAATACGACCCTCACAAGATTTATGTCCTCTGGGGTTGTCGTAAATATCAAAGATCAATCTATCTACAGGTATAACTATGCCAGATGTTTCGTATAGCCATTCAGCAACAGTAGAGAATTGTGCTTTCAGAAATTTTTCTTCCAGGTGAGTTTCGTCCTGAAGCGTGAAATCCAGATCTTCCGAAAAACGGTAAGTTTCAAAATAGCATTTTTTAAGACAAGTACCGCCTTTAAAAAACCAACTACTTGATAAAGTCGTATTGGCATTAATTGCAGTCAATAACCAGCCCAACACATAATCTTTTTCTACAACATTCGGTGTGAGACCAGTCTCATCAGCTACCGATATAATTTCGTCCTTGCTAATCATTTTTCATATCCCTAGGTACCCATAGCCTCCATTTAGTAACAAGCTTATTATTCTGTGAGTTTTTATCAAGATAGGCGTAGCCCATGGTCAATCGGCTGGCACATTTGTCTACAAATGATTGTTCAAAACCCAATTCCTCACTCAAAAAACCGAGCTTTTTAAACAGGGCACCGTTATTAATTTGAATAGCATAATTCAGTAGCTGAGTAAGGCCATCTTCTTTATCGACAATTTTCTTATACTCAGATAAACAATCCATCGTATGCTGTAATCCGGCACCCAAATACGGATCATCAATAATATCCAGTAGGGTTTTATGCCGATCCGAAACGAGCACCTTGACGTTATCACGCCAGACAGTTTTTGTACCGAAGCGTTTTTTTTCTGGAAGATATTTTATAAAAAAATCGACGCCCTGGTGTTTGGTTTTACCATAGGGTGTGCGTTTAGTTGTGAGTACACAGATAGAACGGAATAATTGTTCT
This sequence comes from Gammaproteobacteria bacterium, assembly GCA_041601315.1. Taxonomy (GTDB): domain Bacteria; phylum Pseudomonadota; class Gammaproteobacteria; order Eutrophobiales; family Eutrophobiaceae; genus UBA7359. The sequence goes on along the minus strand of JBFIIJ010000077.1, from coordinate 6,430 downwards.
GTTAATTCCCAATATTCCAATGCACTCCACCCGCCGATATAGCCAGGCTCATATAATTCTGGAACCAATACCCAGGGGTCATCAAGAACTTGGGTCTGTCCTAATGCGGTGGGTTGGATCGGTACGTAAAGTCCTTGTGAAATGCGTCGAATAACTCCTTGTTTGTGCCATCCAGCGAGCAATTTTGCCGCATGTGGGCGTTCAAGGTCTAACGCGTCCATAGCATCATCTACACGGATGGTGCCGGAGGTTCTCCGTAATAAAGCGGCTAAACGTTGTTGTCTTGTTGAAATTTGGTTATTCATTAAGCTATATTAAAATACGATTAATTCTTGAATTAAAAGAATAACATGCATTTTAATATAGCGCTATATTAAAATACATAAAAACACTGATTAAAAAGAATTTTACGTAAATATATGTAGTTCAAAATTTACCACGGTTTAAAACTTAGCTAATTCCAGTCTAGGTTAAGTACTAACCATCGTGAATATGTTATTTCTACAGATAAATGGATTGTGGTGCAGTTAAACCAAATAATTTCTTATTTCGAATGTTTTTCCATTTTTTGTATCGATTTTCGAGAATGTTTTCAATTGGCAGACCAAATAACTGGAGCAAATTATCTTTTTGTACATAACTTTTACCCCAAACATCAAATCTCCCATCTACAACTTTTAAAAATAGTATCGAATAGCGCCAAAAATCAGTTTTTTTATCTGATTCACACATTTGTTTGAACCAGTGACGCGCCCAAATATTTCGTTCATATGCATATTTAGCCGCTTTTACTGCATTGCCAATCAGCCCAGCGCTAGTTTCGTATTTTTTTAATACTATATCGCTGAAATCATCATTATCAGAAAAGCCAGCAATCATTATTCCCCTGGCGATTTCTGCAGGCTTGTTACTTTCTAGTTTTGTTTCTATATATTTATGAAGTAATTCCTGTTTGTCATTTGATGTAGCAGCTAGTACCTCCTGAGATATATCGTAATCCGTAAATGTTTGGTTTAGGCGTTCATAACATAATTCATCAATAATTATGCTGCTTTTACATGACCAAGTAGCCATCTTTGCAAATTCAATATTAGAGTTAAAATAATTAAACCAAATTGCAGGTTCTATCGTTCTAATTTTCAGAAAAAGGTTTTTAGATTTTTCTGGAGATCTATTTGCAAACGAATAAGCCAATAATGAAATAAAGTTGTACAAAAGAGAGCGTTTAGATTCTGGAAGCTCTGTAAATAATTGATACCAACGTTCTGAATATTCACTTGCAACTTCAAGTATTTTTTCAAACTCTTCAAGATTGAATTGATCGAGAATAATGCTGGCTTTTTCTTTCGTAAGGTTTACTTCAAACTGCTGGAATAATTTATGTACATATTTTTGGCGTTGATTAAAATCATCATCGCTTTCCGATAGACGTTTTATGGCTTCCTGAATATCCAAATTCTCATTTGATTCTTCTCTTACCCTGAATCTATTTGGTTCGTCGTCTAATGAAGAAGTAATTCTTAATTCAATATGTGGTACAACAATATCTTCATCCAAATTTAAGATTCGTCTAATAGAAGCATCAATACGAAACGCAATATTATTTACAGTATCGGCATCAAGCATTGTTGCTGCCCTTCCATATAATGTTTCTGATATGCGCTCTAAAGCGTCAAAATGGGTTATTAACCCTTTTCTTGCTGCTTTAAGGAGTGCTATGGAACCGTACCAAATTTCTTGTCTTTCTTGAGATTCATTTTCTACGGCATTCCAATTACTTTTTGCAATTATTCTCAATAATTCTTCATCATCGCTTTGCGCGATTAAGTTAATAACTTGAATGCGTACGCGTTTTGATTTTGATTTAAAAAGGTTGCCAATAATTTTTATTGAGTGCTGTGATAATTCTGTACGTGAATAAGCTGCAAAAATCAGCAGTAAATAATGATTACGTTCATTATCTTCATCAAATGCCTGTTTTAATAATGAAGCAAATTTATTTTTACCCAACGGCTTCAATAAAAACACAATATCCCTAAGTAAGTTTTCCTCAGCATTATCATCCAATAAAATTTCAATCTGTCTCTCAGCATTAAGGTAAGGAAAAATAATTAATAGAAGATTTTGAGAAATGAACCAGGAATCACTCTCTGATAGATCAGTTAATGTATTTTGATTCCTTATTTCATTATATTTTGAGATCAGTTCGTTTATCTGTTTGGGTGTCAATAGTGAATTGTGTTTTCTTAATTCTAATACGCCTTGGCGAAGGGGTAGTCCGGAACGACCGATGACATTGGAAATTAATTCTCTATGTTTCGCAATGGTAATTTCAGGTCTAAACCTAGCCTTACTGGTACGCGCCATAATGAAAAAATGGTCTTCACTAGAATGTCCCATACTGTTCATCAACTTATTGACGTCAATTGCCCCATATTTTTTTACAGTTTGTATGATGTTGTCTGGCTTTTTGGATTGTGGATCACATGGATCAGTTTCACAGTATTTCTCAATTAATCGCCACCCCGCAAGGCGAGGACGATCTTTGGTAAGCACATTTACTAAAGTTTTTGCTTCTATACTGTCATCCGAATCACCAGTTGCACGTAGTATGTTCACTAAAGTCCACTTTCCGGTATTCGATATATGTTGTTCTTTTAAAAAAAAGCTTGCGTCTAATAAAGCACTACGAGTGTCTGACCAATCTATGCTGTTAAAACTAATTAGATTCCAAAAGTCTTTATAAGGAAGGCGATGACTTGAATTTAGGGAGGTAGAAAAGCTCCAGTAAAGAAAACTTTTCGCGAAAGAAACTAATGATTTTCCAGCCAGTAGTATGAAAGCTAGCTGTGATAGTCTGTCCAAATCACCATCTTGTTCATGTAGACTTTCTAATATGTTTTGTTCATTTTTTGTTAATGCTTGAAACTTATCTTCAATTTTCTTACGATTTTTTTCACGTTCATTATTTACTTCTTCACCTGGATCTCGACCTGGATGTTTGAAGCATGAGATGTCTGGGGATAATGAATATGAAGACAACCAATAGTGAATAGTATTTGTCATGGTCTCCCATGCTTTAGGATCCCTACTTGCGTCAATTAATGCACCTTGTATCCAATCAAAATTAGGTTGGTATCCACCATTAAGACTGAGCGCATATGCCGCATCCATAAAAGCTTGAGGTTTGTTTCTTGCTAATCCACAAAAGGCAATAAACTGTTTCTCATCAGGGTTTTGTAAATCTGCGAAACCTTTAATAAGTGAAGAAAGGATTGGCTGCTCAAATTGGTCATCAATAGTAATTATGGTGCACCCAGCCAAAACAACATCTGCTGTATCATCCAGAGCTGATATTGGTTCAAGTATCTTGTATAGTTCAGCATCAATATCACGATTGTTTCTGCGGGCACACAGAAGTCGATCTATAACAGAAAAGCCTAAGGCTAAAGTAAGTCCATCGTCATTGAGAGTATAAAGTGAAGGGTTTCCATCAATAGGTTGATAAAAAAGGCCCTCTGCAACTGCTTTAATTCCACCTTTAAAAACTTTAAGGTCATCTAGTTGGTTTAATTCAACTCGATCTAAGATTTTTTGAGCATGTTTTTGTAGTCTTTCTATGGATTCCTGAGCTGGTTGTTCTATAGGTGCATCGCGTTCCGTAGTACGAATATGTTCAAATAACAAGCGGCTAATACTGAGTTCTTCAAAGTTAATGATGTCAGCTTTATTGAGAAGCTCAAGCGCAATTGCCAGAAGTCGAGGGTTACGAAGAGATGTAGCTACTTTTGGATGCAATACCGAAACATCAATAGCAAATCTGGAAAGAATTTCATTTCGTTCAGTTTCACTCCACTCCGGCACATTAATTTCAATACTGGGTTCAGACAATCGATTTTTAATTCGATCATTGTAATATAATGTGCGGGAAGTAATTAATAATCGACCATCAAGTTTGTTTAATTCATTGCCAAACTTTTTAATGATGCGCGGCCAGTCATGATTAGGCCTTTGATTAACCCCGTCAATAACAACTACAAGTTTAGGAATGTCAGTATTTGGATCGTTTTGCCATTGCTCCAGTTTTCTACGCCATCGATTCTGATTTCTTGCAGTTAATTGATCTCCGGTTTGTTTAATTAGTTTCTTGATGAGTATTTCTGTGAAGTCATTTTGATCTGATGTTTTTGAAAAATCATCTGGATTGAATAAGATCATTAGTGGTTTATCTTTTATCTCAAGCCAGCTTTGAGAAATAATCCAAGATTTTCCATGCCCCTCACCGCCAAGTATAAAGATTATCTTTCTGTCTGACGTAGTAATGAGATGAGGGCTGACCTTCTTGATAATATCTTTTCGAATTAGTAATTTTTTTGAGGTTTCATCGCCTGGCGATAATGGTTGCCCAAATTCAATGATCGCTTGTTCCTTGCTGGATAATGTATCAATGAGCCAGTTGGTATTAGCCCTTCGTGCAATGATTAACCCTATAGTCGGCTCATTACATTCTGCACGAATTCTATCTGAGTAAGAAATAAAGTCCGGGTGTTTTCTAATTGCATCAAATGCTGAGATGGTTTCTTGAAGCTTATTATCATCATTTACCTGTTCTTTCAGGAATTGTGTCACTCGTGTTCCACCCATAGCCAAAGCAATTGCTAGGAGTGGTAAATTTGTTGCCGACCAGTCGAGAATTAGAATAAAAATCCCATCTTTTTTTCCTAAGGCTCTGGCATCATCGGCAATTTGAGTTTTTATCTGTGAAGTAACTCCAAGAACCCAAATGTCAGTTTCATTATTATTAATGGATAATTCAGCTATTTTTGAAAGGATTTCAGTTCGAGGTACAGAACCTGTATAGCGTTTCCCTTCGAAACTAATAGTATTTCCTTCGTATGTTGGTTTACCGTCAATACCAAATTGTGAGCCACTTCCAGCGAGCCTGAAAGGCACATCTGTTATTTCAGATAATGTTACTCCTATAAGGCCTTCGAACCCTTTCGCACCAGTGGCCGGTAATGAAAGCAGTCCAGTTTTTAGGCGTTGAATATGTTCTCGAAGTAGTTGATCCATTCAATATTTCCATAATTGTGAATGTAAACCGTCAAAAAGAATTAACACAAAATAAAATGAAGCAATTATGAAGTATAAGTACATATGTTTAAATGGTGCCGAGGGCGAGAATCGAACTCGCACTTCCGAAGAAACCGGATTTTGAATCCAATAAGAATACACATAATCAATTGATCTGATTAGAAAATATTCGTAAACAAATCAAGATGTGTAAGAAAACTGTGTAAGTTTTGCGTTTTTAAGCTTTACTCAGCGCGCCTGATACCTTTATTAAAGACTGACAATAAAAACTCATGTCTTGTCTAGCCGGGTTAATATATTACGGTGTAAGCCATCACTGAACTATCCGGATTTTAATTCTTCCCAGTGTGTAAACCCCAGCTACAAGGTTTCAGTAACTTTTTACCTACCAGGCAACTTTCAGTTTGGCAGAGACGCTGTGGGTTGTATCAGAGTCTGCCCACTCGCCGTTGTAACCAAGATTGAGGGTCGTTCTATCGTTGAGCTGTCCGCTGACACCCAGTCCGATTTGTAATCGGTCCCGGTCTAAATCACTGCCATCGATTTGAAACGTGCTGGTCGGCACCGCGGTAAAGCCGGCTTCCATTCGGGAAACGTTATCCATGTACTCACGCACATAGGCAAGGCTGGCTGATGGCGTAATGGTTTTATTGTGTTTGGTTTTAATGTCTTTGCTCAAACGCACACCTAATTTGGTGCGTAAGCTGTCTTGATCTTGATCGTTAACTGTTAAGTTGGCACTACCGGCACCGGTCTCGGTAAACGCATCGCGTTGACTATGCGTGTACTCAACACCCACGAAAGGCGTGAAGGTGGTGGCGGGTGACAAGGCCATATCCTTGCCTGCCTCAATGCCGGCACTGACAGTGTAGCTGTCATAGTCTGCGGTGGCGGTGCTGGTGGTCGCACCGATTATCACCGCACGACTCGCATCGGTTAGATGAAACCCAAACCCCAGCGCGGCATTCATATACAGGGCATCACGTTGCCAACGGCCATAGCCGGCCATCTGGTAACTATCAATATCCAGGTTGCCGCCAAAGGTATCGGCATCACTGCGGGCATAGCTGCCGGCAAGACCGACAATAAGGTTGCGCCATTCGGTATCGACACCGAAGGCAAAGCCTTTTGTGTCGTAATCAGCGCCACTGGCATTGGCCGTGTCATCGATGTCACCAAAACTACCAAAGCCTTGCAGCCACCAGCCGCGTTGGCTGGCAACTAAACTCGATGACTCGGTCTCAAGCTGCTGCCAGTTGTTACTGTTGTCCGCAAGCAAGTGTCCTTGTAGCGGGTCGAACTGCTGAATGGAGTTAAACGACAAGGGTGTCTTCGG
>JBFIIJ010000076.1:0-8805 GCA_041601315.1 Gammaproteobacteria bacterium | reverse complement strand
CATTAGAAAAAGCACCTTTAAAACGCGCTTCACTTTCTAGTGCGCGTCGTCTAAGTTCATGTCTTTTCCCGGTAAATTCAAACAACCTTACGCTCACAATGCTGGTTAACAGCATACTAAAAATTATGACCAATAACTGTACCGATACTAATCTATGAAGATTAGTTGGATCTTGTATCAATTCATATTTCCAGTCGTTTGATATGTAGTTAATATCACCCGTTGTACTTAATCCAAAAGTATTGCTCATAGAATTCATGGTATTTTTACTAAAAATGATTCTATCTTCTAATTGCGATGTTCCATCCCACACTTTCAATGAAATTCCTTCCAGATTTATTCTATCTATTGCCGATTGAATAACTTTAACGGCATAGATGGACATAGCGACATAACCAGAAAAAGAATCGTCATTGTTAAGCGGTAAATATAACACAACACTTTTATTATTCTCATCCGAAGTTGAAGCAAGTTTGAATGCCTGACTTATTGTGACTTTATTAGTTTTTCTTGCTTGTTCTCTTGCTGATATTGAAAAAGCACTACTTGAAGTATCAAACCCTAATATCTTTGCATTTCGATCATAAATGTCACGCATTGTAATAGGCGTATATTCTTCTCGTTCATTTGCACGTATTAACTTACCATTATCATCACGCTCAGTAATTTGAAACTTATCAGAATAAATTTTTTGCATCATGTTTTCGTAAGATTTCCGCTCATTCGCTTTAATAAGAGGCTGATAGGAAATGGCGTGAATTTCAGGTTGTCGTCCTTTTATTTTTTTACTAAATATTTCGAATTCTTCAGGGCTAATATTTGGTGAATATTCAAATAAACTTTTTATACTGTGTAATGCTTCACCATAGTTAGAAATATCAAGTTTAATTGCAGAATTTATAGATTGTGACTTTTGTTCGATTTGTGTTTTAAGCTTTTCTTTTTCATGTGCAGATACATAAGCGTAAGAGATAAATAAAATTGTAATAAGCAAAATCAGAATAATAGAAAATAGAGGGATGCGCATACGCCAAACTGGCGCTGATTTCCAAATGAAACATAAAAGTACAGGAGATATTAATAATGTACCCAGGTTTTGACCCACCCACCAATGTATTCCAAATAACCAAAAAGATTGTTGAACTGTAGGCTCAATTATTGAAATAAAATAAACAGACAGCAGCGAAGGAATTAAACTTGCAACGAATCCTCCGAGAAAGAAAAACTTGAACCAAACTAAAGCATTTGTAAGATGGTTTGGAAGTTTAATATATCGACGTATCAATTTTAATGCAAAGTGTGCATATACTGCTGCATTTACAGCTATTGCAATTGAAATAGGTGTAGTGATTACTGAATCATGTAATAAAAAACAATATAAAAATTCACCAAGTAAAATTCCGAAGATTGCGGGTAAGCCATAGAATAAAGTTGCGATTAACCCAAATCCTGGTGCCAATCTAACTGTAAAGAGGGTAAATGTAGGCTCAAAAAGATATTCACTTGAAATCGCAAGTGTAAAATAAACTATCGTAACGAGCAAAACCCTAAGAATTGTGTTGTTTATCAATTTCATACCTATAAGTGTATTTTGTGATTTCAACCCCTATTATCTCCCACCTGATTATTTGTCTGATTAATTGTTTATTTCATAAGGTAAAAAGTGTTTAACGTATATTCTTTTTTTATCGGCAAAAACGGTCAGATTTTGAGAGTATTCTATTGTTATCATCTAAATATTATCTTTAATAATAGTACTGATATCAGCATTGTCATTAGAGTGCTAACTTCCCTTTGCGTAATAAAGTTTGATAATTTCTAAAGCGTATTGGACTTTTAACCGATATAGCTAGTAAGCCGGTTAAATACGATTGATTGTATTGACAGGAGGTTGTATGTCGAACTCAGTTAATGATGTTAAGTTAATTACGAATCTTAATGTAAATGAATACTTCAATGATGCTATTCATGACGCTATTTCTCATCAACATGTGGGCTCTAAAGAAGAAACAGTCGTTTATATTGTTAACCTGCTAACCTATTACACGCTTTCTGAAAATATATTTGAAGAAAGCTCTGAAGGAATTTCCTCAAAACCACTGGCATTCATTTATAAAGATGCTGTTGAAGCAAGCTCAAATGAAGAGCGAAATACGCATCTTAGAAAACTTGGCGATACAGCACTTTTCACCTCTGGTTTTTTTGCGGGCAGTCTTGAACGAAGTGCGGTGGGCGTAGATTATTATATTTCCATGGGAGGTAATGCCTACGGTTCACTGGCTGATAGAATTCCTCGTACTATCCCGGATAAAAGTTTAGCAGAAGTTTTTACTGATCTTGCACAACATTTTATGAGCTATGTCGACGTGCTAACTGAAGTAAGCGAAAGCAGTGAGTTAGTTGATGATCGCGATATCTTGAGTTTGTATGAGTCATGGTTAGATACTGGAAGTGATTATGCGCGACGACGTTTGCAAGAAAATGGCGTGCTTACATTTCCATCTAATAAGAAAACACATTAACGATAGCATTGCACGAATGATCTTTTATCCTCATACATAGTTGAAAATGTGCTCGAATACTCATTTATTAATTATAAACTCCGTTTCTCGGCTTTGGCTTCCTGCGTTGCTCTACCTCCTGCATCCATGCAGTCGTGTGCGCATTTTCGCCTCGTCTGAGAATAAAATTTCTATCCGTGCAATGCTATCTAAAGAAGGAATATAGTTATCTCACTTGATTACTTCCAGGATCAATTACAGTCAATTTATGAGATTGATGTTGACCATTCTGTAAATAATTTTTTAATTACAGACAAGTTGCTCGCTGAAAGTTTATCTCCCTCTCATGAGTCACATGATAATGATGAACAACTTTTAATATCTGAATACGAAGATGGTCTGGATTTGTCATTGTATATTTCTGCGGATGTATTCAATCAACTCGAAAACAGTCATCCAATTAATTTAATAGAACAGGGCAAACATTCTGAATTTTGTTTGATGCTTGAAGGGGTCAGTCACTTTTTGTATGTCATCTGGAACGCACATCATCATCGTCAGGTGACATTACTGGAGATGGAATTACAAGCGGAGATAGACAAGTTTATTCTGATGCAATCGCTGATTGATAGTAATCAGGATACTGACAGTATTCATAGCTTAAGAGTATGGCTATTTGAAAATAATAATTACAATTCGCAATTAAACTCAGATGAACTAGAGCGATATGAACTGGCTAATTATTATGCCGGTAAATACTGCAAGGCTTTGCAACAGAAGTACAAATTATCTGGTCTTAACAAAGATTTATTGAATGATTTGCGCCGCCTTTATCGACTGGGACAAGAGGATAAGATTCGTTATATTAACAAATTGAATTAATGAGAAGCTTGCCGCTTTTTCATTATCTCTTCATTGCATCAAAAAACTCAGCGTTATTCTTGGTTGCTTTTAAACGTTCAAGCAGAAATTCCATACCAGCAATTTCTTCCATTGGATGGAGTAACTTACGTAATATCCATACTTTTTGTAATTCGCTTTCATTGGTCAGCAGCTCTTCGCGGCGTGTACCAGATCGGTTGATATTGATTGCTGGATAAATACGTTTTTCTGCAATTGATCGATCCAGATGTAATTCCATGTTACCTGTGCCTTTAAACTCTTCGTAGATAACGTCATCCATTCTTGAGCCAGTATCGACCAGTGCTGTCGCAATAATAGTCAAGCTGCCACCTTCTTCAATATTTCGTGCGGCACCAAAAAAGCGTTTTGGTCTTTGTAATGCATTTGCGTCAACACCACCGGTGAGTACCTTGCCAGATGACGGAATAACGGTGTTATAAGCGCGTGCAAGACGTGTAATCGAATCAAGTAGTATAACGACGTCTTTTTTATGTTCTGTTAAACGTTTTGCGCGTTCAATAACCATTTCAGCGACCTGTACATGACGGCTGGCTGGTTCATCAAAGGTACTGGAGATCACTTCGCCGCGTACCGAGCGAGCCATTTCCGTTACTTCTTCAGGACGTTCGTCGATTAACAATACAATGAGATGTACTTCTGGGTGATTGTGTGCAATTGATTGCGCGATACTTTGCAGGATCATGGTTTTACCTGCTTTCGGTGGCGATACAATCAGACCACGCTGACCTTTGCCTATTGGTGCTGCAAGGTCAATAATTCTTGGGGTTAAATCTTCCGTACTACCATTACCTAATTCCAGTGTTAGTCGCTCATTGGCAAATAGTGGCGTCAGGTTTTCAAATAAAATCTTTCCTTTGGCTTTTTCAAGTGGCTCAAAATTTATTTCGTTGATTTTGAGTAGTGCAAAGTAACGCTCACCATCTTTCGGTGGTCTTATTTTGCCTGAAATATTATCGCCCGTTCTAAGGTTGAAACGTCTTATCTGGCTGGGTGAAACGTAAATATCATCCGGACCAGCAAGATATGAACTACCTGCAGATCGTAAGAAACCAAAACCATCTTGTAGAATTTCCAATACACCATCGCCATGAATATCTTCACCCTTTTTAGCGTGGGCTTTTAATATTTCAAATATGACGTCCTGTTTTCGGGAGCGGGCCAGATTGTTAAGGCCAAGTTCGGTAGAGATGGTGATGAGTTCTGAGGGTGGTTTTTGTTTAAGTTCTGTAAGGTTCATAGGCTTAGAATGTTAGATTGGAATACATTGGTTTGTTAGCAAACGGGATCGTTTGCGAAATAAAAAAACAGGTTTTAGTTTTTACTATTTTCTAGGGAGTTTGGTTGTTTGGGTTGAAATTACTTATGATTTCTTAATAAAAGTAGCATGCGTTTAGACATACGTCCAGTTTTATTTATATTATATATTCGTATCAATAAAAGCTTCTAATTGAGATTTTGATGCAGCACCAACTTTTGTCGCTACAGCGTCACCACCTTTGAACAAGATTAGCGTTGGAATGCCTCTAACACCATAAGTTGATGGTGTATTTTGATTTTCATCAATGTTAATTTTTGCAACCGTTAACTTACCCTTATATTGCTCAGCAAGTTCATCAAGAATAGGTGCAATCATTTTACAAGGGCCACACCATTCAGCCCAAAAGTCCAAAATTACAGCTTGGTCTGATTTTAAAACTTCATCTTCAAAGCTCGAATCTGTAACATGTAATATACTGTCGCTCATTTATTTCGTAATCCTTAATAGTGTCTGAGGTGCAATTTCAACGAAATTGAAGACTAATTGCAAGCTTGAATATTTATACACTAAAATTCCCGAGCTAAAACAAGGCTAATATATTGACATCACAAACTACAAACACGCCTGAATTCAAGGAGTTCGCCTTGGATAAGCGCTTACTCACTGCGCTTGATGAAATAGGATTTAAAAACTGCACACCAATTCAGGCAGAATGTTTACCGCTTATATTGGATGGACACGATATTGCTGGGCAAGCACAAACGGGAACTGGCAAGACAGCGGCATTTTTACTTTCAACATTTCATTTTTTACTTTCCAAGCCAGCTACAAAAAATAGTAATTTGCGCGCATTAATCATCGCGCCAACACGTGAACTTGCTATTCAGATTTTTAATGATGCTGAAAAATTTAATAAACATTGTGGTTTAAAAGTGGCTTTGGTTTATGGTGGTGTTGATTATGAGAAGCAACGAGCCTCATTAGCAGACGGTGTTGATATATTAATTGGTACACCGGGTCGTTTGATTGATTATTCAAAGCAGAAAGTATTTAGTTTTAAAGATGTCGAGATTGTTGTCCTGGACGAAGCAGATCGCATGTTTGATCTCGGTTTTATCAGTGATATCCGTTTCATGTTACGACGTATGCCTAAGCCCGAAAAGCGTTTAAATATGCTGTTTTCAGCGACTTTGTCGCATCGAGTAATGGAATTGGCATATGAACATATGAACAGTCCAACTCAGGTAAAAATAAAATCTGAACAGGTCACTGCGGATAAAGTAACGCAGGTGCTTTACCATGTTGCTAATGACGAAAAAATTTCTTTATTACTCGGTTTGCTGAAACATATGGATGCGAATAGATCGATCGTGTTTGTAAATACCAAACGCGTTGCAGAAAAGGTATGGTCTTATCTTGAAGGCAACGGAATTCATTCTGCAATATTATCCGGTGATGTTCCGCAAAATAAACGGACAAGATTATTCAACGAATTTTCAAAAGGTGAGTTGGCGGCATTAGTAGCCACTGATCTTGCTGCTCGCGGGTTGCATATTCCCGATGTGAGTCATGTGTTTAATTATGATTTACCACAGAATGCAGAAGATTATGTGCATCGTATTGGTAGAACCGCTCGTGCTGGGGCAAGTGGTGATGCTATTAGTTTTGGTTGTGAAGACTACATTTATTCACTAATGGATATTGAATCGTATGTTGGTTATCCCATTCCAACTGCCAAAATCACGAATGATTTATTAGTAAAACCGGAGCCACCAGTTAAAAGGAAGCACCACGCACAAGCACAACAGTCACACAAGAAAAAAACAGGAAGAAGACCACCACGCCGTTCAGGCAAACCAAGTGGACAGAAAGCTTAACTAAGTGCCTTTTTGAGCCATGCCGCTATGGCATGGATTTCTTCAAGACAAACGGCGTGTTGCATCATATATTCATGCCATTCAACATTATATCCATGATCTTTTAGCATTTGACACGAAGTCCGTCCGTGATCAACGGGAATCACCGGATCAACGATACCGTGTGCCATCATAATTGGGATGTTCTTATGCTTCGACGCTTCATTTTCAAGTTGGTCGGAAACAGGCAAATAAGTTGATAATGCCAATAAACCAGCTAAAGAGTCGGGATAACGTAAACCAGTATGCAATGCAATCGCACCGCCTTGTGAAAAGCCGGCAAGAATAATTTTATTTGCAGGGATTCCTTTTTCTATTTCTGCATTGATGTATTGGGTAATCAATTCATGTGATTCAGTGATTGATTCAATATCTTCTATTTCACGAAGGTTCGGTGTTTTAACGTCATACCAGGCGCGCATACTCATGCCACCATTGATAGTCACAGGTCGTATTGGTGCATTGGGAAAAATAAATCTAATACCTAAATCGCTGGATAAATTCAGTTCAGGCACAATCGATTCAAAATCGTGTCCATCTGCACCTAATCCATGTAGCCAGATGACACTGGCTTTGTGTTCGTTTTTAGCTTCAATAATGACGGCATCTGGTTTGAATGACATAGTTCTAATTATCCTTTATCCACTTAAGTTATTTTTAAGCAACAGATTATTTGTTATGCTCAACATCACACACGGCGGTATAACATGTCTCAAGGGGGACACCGAGATGAGCAGGGTTAATAAAATTAAATTATTTAAAATCGGGATAATACTTACAGTTTTGTCTTGTGTCTCTGCATGCGGTCAAAAAGGACCTCTTTATTTGCCTCCTGACAATGCCCACGTTATTTCCGCAGATTTTTCCAATACTGTCTGATTTAGTCATGTCCAATTTTCATTTTCAGGACGGCCTATTGCATGCCGAAGGAGTTTCTTTGGCGGAAATTGCAAAACAGTTCGGTACGCCTTGTTACGTTTATTCGCGCAAAGCCATAGAAAACAGTTGGCTTGAATTTGATCGTGCATTGAAAACACAAAAACACCTTGTGTGTTATGCCGTGAAAGCTAATTCAAATATTGCTGTGTTAAATGTTTTAGCAAAACTCGGAGCGGGTTTTGATATTGTTTCTATTGGAGAAATGGAGCGAGTGCTTCGTGCTGGCGGCAGACCGGATAAAATTGTGTTTTCCGGAGTCGGAAAACGAAAAGATGAAATGAAAGCCGCGCTTCGCGCAGGTATCAAATGCTTCAATGTTGAGTCAGTCAATGAATTGATACGACTTAATGAAGTTGCAGGTGAAATGCATATCCATCATGCACCAGTATCACTGCGGGTTAATCCTGATGTAGATGCAAAGACTCATCCTTATATCGCAACCGGTTTAAAAAATAATAAATTTGGTATTGGATTTGAAAATGCAATTGCTGCCTATGAACTCGCCTCAGCATTGCCCAATATCACCATTAAAGGAATTGATTGTCATATCGGTTCGCAAATAACTACGCTTGAACCTTTTAGAGATGCGTTGTTGAAAGTACTTGAATTGATTAATGAATTGAATCAACTGGAAATCACCTTTGAACATATCGATCTGGGTGGTGGGTTAGGTATTAATTATCAAGATGAAGAGCCACCATCAAGAAGTGATTATATTCAGACGATTATTAAAACGTTAAATAATACAAAGCTCGAACTGATGATCGAACCGGGACGAAGTATTGTGGGTAATGCTGGCGTACTATTAACGCAAGTTGAATACCTCAATAAATCAGATGGTCATAATTTCGCCATTGTTGATGCAGCTATGAATGATCTGATCCGTCCATCGTTATACGATGGTTGGCATGAGATTAAACGCGTTGAAGAAGCATCCAATGCAGAAGAAGTGAACTACGATGTTGTTGGTCCCGTTTGTGAAACAGGAGACTTCCTTGGTAAAGATCGTATGCTTCGATTAGAGCACGGAGATCTATTAGCAGTTTGTTCCGCAGGTGCTTATGGTTTTACCATGGCATCAAATTATAACTCGCGACCACGTGTTGCTGAGATTATGGTTGATGGTGAGCAGGTTCATGAAATTCGAAGACGAGAGACGGTTGATGAATTAATGAATGGTGAGAATTTACTTCCTGAATAAACTTTTCCATTGTCATTCCCGCGCAGGCGGGAATCCAGTAAATAATAACTTCATAAAATCCTTTTT
>JBFIIJ010000075.1:0-8943 GCA_041601315.1 Gammaproteobacteria bacterium | reverse complement strand
TAAATATTGTTGTTTTCAAATAATCAATAAGAAGGATTGAAATGTTGAATGCCTTGGCATCAAATTTAGAGCAGGATATAGAATCAGATATAGCAAAAGCGCTTGAGTATCGCTACGGAGATGGCTTGGTTTATTTACCAAAACACCAGCCGGAAAGTTTGTTTAAGTTAGCGACAAGTAAGGGTTTTGTTGATCATGAGGGATATCTGACACGTAAGGGCAGAAGTTTACTCGCGAAATATCAGTTCGCATAATTTCCGCCAGCTAAGATCTTTTTTCTTAAGGTTATCCTTAAGGCGTATTCTTCTGTGTCTTTTTCAGTAAATTAAATTTGATTTATTATTGAATCAACTTTCCATTAATTCTATTTTTTATATATAGATAGCTTTTTTAATAACAAAGACGAATAAATATAGTAAAATTCGTTCCTTTCCCACATTGGAATGAGCTGCTATCTTGCGCAGCCGCCAAACAGCAGAGTTAGAAAATATAAAAAATGTATAAGTACGATAATTACGATCAGACGATAGTCAATGAACGAGTAGCGCAATTTCGTGATCAAACGGAACGTTTTCTCGCTGGAAAATTAAGCGAAGAAGAGTTTAGACCGTTGCGTCTAATGAATGGGCTTTATGTGCAACGTCATGCACCCATGCTGAGAGTTGCGATTCCATACGGTTTGCTTTCAAGTAAGCAACTTAAAATGTTGGCGCATATCGCAAGAAAGTATGACAAAAATTATGCGCATTTCAGTACGAGACAAAATCTTCAATATAACTGGCCGGCCCTTGAAACGGTTCCCGATATTCTGGCTGATCTTGCCAGTGTAGAAATGCATGCTATTCAAACCAGTGGTAATGATATTAGAAATACCACATCAGATCAGTTTGCGGGTATTGCAAAAGATGAAATTGAAGATCCAAGACCGTATTGTGAAATCATTCGTCAATGGTCAACGTTTCATCCTGAGTTTTCATACTTGCCAAGAAAATTTAAAATTGCAGTGTCTGGTGCAACACATGATCGTGCTGCAGTTCAAGTTCACGATATCGGGCTTTATCTGGTTAAGAATGATGTAGGCGAAGTTGGTTTCAATGTTATCGTTGGCGGTGGCTTGGGTCGTACGCCATTCATAGGTCCGAGCATAAAGCCATTTATTCAAAAACAGGATTTACTTTCTTATCTGGAAGCTGTTCTACGTGTCTATAATCGTTATGGTCGTAGAGATAATATGTATAAAGCGCGCATTAAAATACTTGTTAATGAACTCGGTAAAGAAGAGTTTGCCCGACAGGTAGAAGAAGAATGGTCGCACATAAAAGATGGTGTGATGAAAATCGATCAAAAAGAAATTGATCGTGTAAAATCATTTTTTGCATCACCCGATTATGATGGCGCTGCTGCAGATGATACTAGTTTCGAATCAGCGAAAGCGTCTAATAAAGCATTTTCAAACTGGGCAAAAAGAAATTTATTTCCTCATAAGGTTTCGGGTTACTCAGCCGTTGTCATTTCATTGAAAGCACCGGATACCCCACCGGGTGACGTTACTGATGAACAAATGGATTATATTGCTGATCTATCGGATCAATATAGTTTTGGTGAAATTGTTGTAACACATGATCAAAATCTGGTTTTCAATAATGTAAAACAATCTGATTTATTTTCTCTTTGGGAAAAATTGGCAGAGAAAAAATTAGCCACTCCAAATATCGGTTTGTTAACAGATATGATTTGTTGTCCCGGTCTGGATTTTTGTGCTTTAGCGAATGCAGGGTCTATACCTATAGCAAAACAGATTAATGACAAATTCGATAATATCGATTATTTGCATGATATTGGAGAAATCAAAATCAAGATGTCCGGTTGTATGAATGCTTGCGGACATCACCATGTGGGTCATATTGGAATTTTAGGTGTTGATAAAAAAGGTGAAGAATTTTATCAATTGACTTTGGGAGGTTCGGCAGAAAACGATGCAAGTTTAGGTGATCGTCTTGGACCCGGTATTGCAAAAGAAGAAGTTGCCAATGTGATCGGTAGAATTCTTGATGTTTATGTTGAACACCGACAGGAAGATGAAAAGTTTCTTGAAACTTATCGTCGTGTTGGTATTTCACCTTTTAAGGAACGTGTTTATGCGAGTAATTAAAGATAAAGCCGTTGTTAATGATGATTGGCAACTGATTCGAGAAATTGATACTGACGCAGCTGTGCCGGAAGGAAAAGTAATTTTACCTTTTGCTTATTGGCAAGCGAATCGCGAAGCATTGCTTAAGCAAAACTCTGAACATGCAGTATGGATTGATGGTGCAACACAAACTGAAGTTTTGCTTGATGATCTTGAGCACTTCTCAATGATAGCTTTGGATTTTCCAGCATTTAAAGATGGACGATCTTATTCGCATGCCAGTCTTTTAAGAAACCGTTATAACTATAAAGGTGACTTACGTGCAATTGGAGATGTATTGCGTGATCAACTATTTTTTCTGCAACGATGTGGAATGAGTAGTTATGAAATACGTAAAGATAAAGATATCGATGATGCACTTAAAAGTTTGCAAGACTTTAGCGTTCGTTATCAGGCTGCAGCAGATGACGCATTACCAATCTATAGACAAAGATAATTAGACTACCTATAAATACTTATTTATAGGTATCTTTAAATAGTGAGCACTGTAACAGAAGGTATGTTAAGTGCGTCATCACTATGAAAGCCACGAATTAATAGTACTTTTTCTCCGCTATGAGCAATTCCTTCATCGCTAATAACCTGACGTGCTAATTCGTTTGGATTTATCTTACCTGCATTTTCTGAAAGTACAGGTATGACACTCCATAACATTGCCATTTTTCGACATACATCTTCACGATTAGTTATTGCAACAACAGGTGCTGCCGGTCTGGCGGAACTCATAGTTGCAGCAGACATACCACTTTGAGAAATGACTACAACGGCATGAACTTTTAGATCCTGTGCGAGCTGTGCCATTGAGTTTGCGACAGCCTCCCAGATGGGTATTGCTGTTGTTGATAAATTATCAGAAACTTTTGCGCCATACTTATTATGAGACCATAAATAGGACTCCGTTTGTCTGGAGATTCGATCCATCATTCTAACGGCATCAACAGGAAAAGCACCTACAGCCGTTTCACCGGATAACATAATGGCATCAGTACCCAGATTTACGGCATAAGCAACATCTGTAACTTCAGCGCGCGTTGGACGTGCATTTTCAATCATTGATTCGAGCATTTGTGTCGCAACGATAACAGGTTTAAATTTTGAACGAGCCAGATCTATTAATTGATGTTGTGCAACAGGAACTTGTTCCGGATTAAGTTCAACGCCTAAATCGCCACGTGCGACCATGATTCCATCTGCTGCATCAAGAATTTCACTAGCCGCTTCCAGTGCTTCCGGTTTTTCAATCTTGGCAATGATGTGTGCATTGCTATCAAGTGAATTCATTAACTCTCTTAAATCATTAATGTCTGCTGCTGTTCGAACAAATGAAAGTGCCAGGAAGTCGACACCGAGTTCAATCGCTAATTTTGCATCGGCTTTATCTTTTTCTGTCAACGATGGCGCAGATACTTTTACTCCCGGTAAGTTTATACCTTTGTGATTACCCAATTTACCGCCATAAATAACGGTGCAGGTAATTTCAGTCCCATCAATTTTATCGACTTCTAGTTCAAGTGTGCCATCAGCAAGTAAAATACGATCACCTGGATCTACATCATCAGCCAGAGCCGTGTATTGAGAAGGGATTAAACCAGGTTTTCCTTCAACGTCACGTGTTGTAACAACAACCGTTTGATTGTTTTTTAAATCAATACTGTCTTTTTTGAATTTACCTGTGCGTATTTTGGGACCACAAAGATCAGCTAAAATTCCGATAGGTTGATCCAGTTCTTTAGCAATTTCTCTTACCAGTGCATACGTCTTTATATGATAATCATGATCACCATGAGACATGTTTTGTCGAAATACATTAACGCCTGCTTTAATTAATTTACGAATCTGTTCGGGTTCGCTACTTGCAGGCCCTAGCGTAGCAATTATTTTGGTACGCCTGTTTTTAAGTAAATTAATTTGAGTGACTATTGACATGTTTTCAATACGTCCTTTGTAAGTTAATTAGTTGATGCAATATTTTTATATTCCTTAGAACGGAATATCATCATCAAAATCATCGGCGGGAGCCGAACTAGATGCGGCAGCTTTTGGTGCCGGTGATTCGCTTTGTTGTGATTGAGGTGCTGATTCATAATTTGCAGAGCCACCTCCTTTTCCACCTAACATCTGTAATTCATTGGCAACTATTTCAGTGGTGTATCTGTCTTGGCCTTCTTTGTCTTGCCACTTACGCGTTTGTATACGTCCCTCAATATAGACTTGAGAACCTTTACGAAGATACTCGCCCATAATTTCAGCAAGCCTTCCAAAAGCAACGACGCGATGCCATTCAGTACGTTCCTGTTGTTCTCCGCTTTCTTTGTCGCGCCAGGATTCTGCGGTAGCAATACTAATATTCGCAACGGCAGCACCGCCGGCGGTATAACGCATATCGGGATCATTACCAAGATTACCAATTAGAATTGCTTTATTTACACCCCTTGCCATTGTTACTGTCTCCTAAAAATAGAAATTAATCAGGTTCTTCATTAACTATTCTTTCTAAACCTGTGAAAGGCCTAGAAATAGTATTAAGAAGCTATTCTGTTGTTGAAATTACAATAATGTCTTTATTTTGAGGCAAGAAAGTAAGTAACACAAATCATAAAAATCTCCCTGTTTATAAGCGATGGGAAGATAAAGCGCTTGAAAGTATTGATACGAGTAGTGTTGTCATTTGCAACATTTTCCAGATTAATTTGGATCGAGATCAAAAAAGCCTTTATATTACCGGGTTGCTTTTAATAATGGTTATGGTTTGAATGGATACGATAGTTATACGCGGTGCGAGAACTCACAATCTAAAAAATATTGATATCGATATCCCACGAGATAAGTTAATTGTCGTGACGGGTATTTCCGGTTCAGGAAAATCTTCTCTGGCCTTCGACACGATATATGCTGAGGGTCAACGACGTTATGTTGAGTCTTTATCAGCGTATGCCAGACAATTCCTATCGATGATGGAAAAGCCGGACGTTGATCATATTGAAGGTTTATCTCCCGCAATTTCTATTGAACAGAAAACAACGTCGCATAATCCTCGTTCAACAGTCGGTACGATTACCGAAATATATGATTACTTACGTTTATTGTTTGCGCGAGTTGGTCAACCGCATTGTCCGACGCATCATTCCGTTCTTGAAGCACAAACGATTACTCAAATGGTTGATCTGGTATTAGCACGTCCACAGGATGAACGTTTGATGCTACTAGCTCCAATTATACAAGAGCGAAAAGGTGAGCATCTTCAGGTATTGGAAAGATTGCGTACAGAAGGTTTTATCAGAGCGCGTATAGATGGACAGTTACTTGAACTAGATCAAGTCCCCGAACTTGAGTTGCGCAAAAAACATACGATTGAAGTTGTAATTGATCGTTTTAAAGTGAGAGACGATATTCAATTACGTTTAGCTGAATCATTCGAAACAGCATTACGTTTATCTGATGGCATTGCTTTAATCGTTCCTATGGCTGAAGAAGGGGGAGAAGAACAATTATTCTCATCTCGTTTTGCCTGTAATCAATGCGGTTATAGTTTAAGCGAACTAGAACCGCGACTGTTTTCTTTTAATAATCCGGCTGGCGCATGTAGTAAATGTGATGGATTAGGAAATATTCAATATTTTGATCCAGGTCGTGTTGTTCAAAGTCCTGATTTGAGTTTGCCCGGCGGTGCGATAAAAGGCTGGGACAGAAGAAATGCCTATTACTTCCAAATGATTCAATCGATTGCTGCACATTATAAATTTGATCTGGATACACCTTTTGAAGAGTTGAGCGATGAAATAAAAGATGTGTTGATGTATGGCAGTGGTGATGAAGAAATAAAATTTAAATATCTTCGTGAAAAAGAAAAAACTGTCGTTCGTCAACATACTTTCGAAGGTGTTATTCCTAATTTACAAAGACGTTATCTCGAAACCGATTCGGTGATGGTAAGAGAGGAGTTGGCAAAATATCAAAACCGCAAACCGTGTCCAACATGTCAAGGTACACGTCTGAATGAATCAGCGCGAAATGTTTTAATTAATAATATTAACTTACCAGATATTACCGCCATGCCTATTATTAAGGCCAAGTTAATGTTTGAATCAATGGAATTGAGTGGTGCCCGTGGCAAGATTGCAGTCAAGATTTTAAAAGAAGTTAATGATCGCTTAACTTTTCTTGTAAATGTCGGTCTTGATTACCTGACATTGGAACGTAGTGCTGAAACATTATCAGGTGGTGAAGCGCAACGAATACGGTTAGCCAGTCAAATAGGCGCAGGTCTGGTTGGTGTGATGTATATTCTGGATGAACCTTCGATAGGATTACATCAGAGAGATAATCAACGCCTATTAAAAACATTATTTCATCTTCGTGATTTAGGAAATACGGTTATCGTTGTTGAACACGATGAAGAAGCAATTAATGCCGCAGAGCATGTGATTGATATTGGTCCAGGTGCGGGCGTACATGGCGGACAAATCGTTTCTCAAGGGACACCTGAAATGATTACCAGAGATAAAAATTCATTAACTGGGCAATATTTATCTGGAAAGAAAAAAATCGCTATTCCAAAACATCGAACACCTTTTAATCCATTGCAAGTGATGGAATTAAAGAAAGCGAGTGGTAATAATTTAAAAAATGTTAATTTAACAATTCCGGTAAGTTTAATGACCTGTATTACGGGTGTATCCGGTTCCGGTAAATCGACATTAATAAATGACACGCTTTATAAAATTGTCGCCCGCGATTTAAATCGAGCAAATACCAGTCCTGCCCCTTACGAATCAATAGAAGGGTTGGATCATTTTGATAAAGTAGTTGATATCGATCAGAGTCCCATCGGTCGTACACCACGATCAAATCCAGCAACCTATACAGGATTATTCACACCGATTCGTGAATTATTTTCAGCTACTGCAGAAGCACGTTCGCGTGCATATAAACCGGGGCGTTTTAGTTTTAATGTGAAAGGCGGGCGTTGTGAAGCTTGTCAGGGTGACGGCTTAATTAAGGTTGAAATGCATTTCTTGCCCGACATTTATGTGCCTTGTGATACTTGCAAAGGTAAACGATACAATCGGGAAACACTGGATATTCGTTATAAAGGTAAAAACATTCATCAGGTTTTGGATATGAGTGTGGAAGAAGCCTATGAGTTTTTTGATGCTGTGCCCGTACTAAAACGTAAATTACAAACCTTAATGGATGTCGGTTTGTCTTATATAAGATTGGGGCAGAATGCGACAACATTGTCTGGTGGTGAAGCACAACGCGTTAAGCTTTCTAAGGAACTTTCAAAAAGAGATACCGGTAAAACAATTTATATACTTGATGAACCAACAACGGGTCTTCATTTCCATGATATTCAGCAGTTGTTAGATATTTTGCATCGTTTAAGAGAGCACGGTAATACGATTATTGTGATTGAGCATAATCTTGATGTAATTAAAACCGCTGATTGGATTATTGATCTTGGTCCAGAGGGTGGTGACGGTGGTGGCGAAATTATAGCGATAGGCACCCCGGAACAGGTCGCTGAAAATTCTGAATCACATACAGGTAGGTTTCTTAAACCATTACTGATTAAAGCCAAATCGAAACAAAAAGTTAAACTTGAAAAAGTTTCTTAGTAATGCCTTTAAAGTAGATAATATAGGATAGTTTTTTTAATATCGCATACGTAAAGAATTTATTTTTCGCTTAAGCTCAGGTCGAGTTGATTTTGTTTTTTCGTACTATTTTTTTTATCAAAGCCACTTAAAGATAAGCCAACTAATCTTACTGCTGATTTACCTGCTTCTGTTTTCGCGATTAGCATGGGTAATAACTGTTTAATAGTAGTTAAGTTTATTGTGTCATCACTCGTATGTGCACGGGTAACTTGTTTAAAGTTGGCATACTTCACTTTAAGCGTCAGTGTGTGTGCTTCCAACTGTTGTTTTTCCACGCTACTTATTATTTGTTCAGCCAGGTTTTCTAATGTACTGATCAACTCATCTAACAAGCTCACATCTTTTGCAAAAGTGGTTTCTTTACCTAAGGATTTTCTAACGCGTTTACTGCGTACCGGTCGATGATCTATTGCACGAGCAATGTTGTAATAATAATTGCCAGACTTACCAAACGTGTCTGTTAATTGTTCTAGTGTCCATAGCCGGAGTTCTTTTCCTGATGATATACCGAATTTTTTCATCTTGGCTTCTGTGGCTGGGCCAATACCGTGAAATTTCCCAATGGCTAAATTTTCAATAAAACTTTCACCTTGTTCCGGTTTAATCACATATAAACCATTGGGCTTATCCATATCGGATGCAATCTTGGCGAGGAATTTATTATAGGAAACGCCAGCAGAAGCTACCAATTGAGTTTCTTTAAATATGTCTTTTTTGATTGCTTTTGCGATTAAGGTTGCAGACCCATCGTATTCCGCAGTGTAGGTCACATCCAGATAAGCTTCATCCAATGACAATGGTTCAACTTCAGACGCATATTTCCAGAATATCTCTCGTATTTGATTTGAGACTTCTCGGTAAGCCTCAAATCGAGGCGGGACAACAATCGCTTGCGGACATAAGCGATAAGCTTGCGCACTCGGCATAGCGGAATGAATACCAAATTTGCGCGCTTCATAACTACATGCAGCAACAACACCGCGACTATTGGGCTTGCCTCCAACAATTAAAGGTTTGCCACGATATTCAGGTTGGTCACGTTGTTCTACCGATGCAAAGAACGCATCCATATCCACATGAATAATTTTTCTT
>JBFIIJ010000074.1:0-9046 GCA_041601315.1 Gammaproteobacteria bacterium | reverse complement strand
ATGGTGTAATAGTTTGGGCACCGGGTGAACTTAATATTCTACATGCTGAACTTACTATTCAGAATTTTTGTGAAACGGTTAAATATTTAACTCGTTTTACACGTTTTGCTGGCTTTTCTTTAGGTGGTAATGATGGTGCTATGTCCGCAATGGGTGTTTGCGCTTGGCAAAGTGGCTATCCATTACGCGTTAATTTTAATAAAGGCTACCCTGACTATGATGCACATCGTTACTCAAGCCAGAATGTATTAAAAAATAAAGAAGTTGATTCACTACTTTGGATTTCAAGTTTTAATTCAGATATTAATTCACCACACGCATCTATCCCTACAATTGTCATGGGCAAAGCAGACACCAAATTAAATTTTACACCGGATGTCTTTATTCCTGTATCAACGCCAGGTATTGATCATACTGGTCAAATAATTCGTACTGATAGCGTAGTGTCATTGCCACTTAAACAGGTCAGACAGTCACCTTACGCCAGTGTTCATTCAGTCATTAAACAAGTTATAGAAAGGATGTAGACAAGCGAAATGTATACAAAATTAACAAACGGCATTGTCTATGATCCAGTTCACGGCATTAATGGTGAACATCGAGATATTTATATTCGCGATGGATACATTACTCGCAAGCCATCTAGCAGTACAAAAATAGACCATACTTACGATATGAAAGGCAAGGTCATTATGGCTGGTGCCATAGACCTTCATACTCATATTGGTGGCGGCAAAGTTAATATTGCTCGTATGATGTTGCCAGAAGATCATGCAGCTGATCTTGTTAGTAAAACAGAATTAACACGTTCTGGTTGTGGTTATGCCGCTCCTTCTACTCTGACAGCAGGTTACCGTTATGCTGAAATGGGTTATACCGCCTGTTTCGAACCCGCTATGTTACCCGCCAATGCTCGCCAAGCGCATATGGAAATGGCTGACACCCCGATGGTTGATAAAGGTGCATATGCCATGATTGGTAGTGATGATTTCTTCTTACGTATGCTCGCATCGAAAAAAGATCAAGCTGCCATTAGTGATTATGTTGGCTGGATAATTAACGCCACCCAAGCATTAGGCATTAAAGTAGTTAACCCGGGTGGCATTAGTGCATTTAAATTCAATCAACGACAACTTGATTTGGATGAACAGAATCAACATTACGGCGTGTCTCCACGAGATATACTTATTGCTCTGGCAAGAGCCGTTACTGAATTAGGTATCCCCCACCCTTTGCATGTTCATGGTTGTAACCTTGGGGTTCCAGGTAATGTCGAGACAACGCTTGAAACAATTCGTGCTGCTGAAGGTATGCGCATGCATATTACACATATTCAGTTTCATAGTTATGGAACTGAAGGTGATAAAAAATTCTCATCGGGCGCAGCTGAAATAGCTGAAGCAGTAAATAAAAACCCCAATATTTCTATTGATGTCGGTCAAATCTTATTTGGTCAAACTGTTACAGCATCTGGTGATTCAATGCGCCAATATGCTGGGCATTGGCATGCTCATCCTAAGAAATGGGTCGTCATGGATATTGAATGTGATGCAGGTTGCGGTGTTGTACCTTTTAAATATCGCGACAAAAACTTTGTTAATGCGTTGCAATGGGCTATAGGGCTTGAGTTATTTTTATTAGTTGATGATCCATGGAGAATTTTTCTTACTACAGATCATCCTAATGGCGCACCATTTACCAGCTACCCACATCTGATTCGTCTACTAATGGATCGAAGCTTCAGAAACGATATGCTTTCTACCATCAATAAGGAATCTGCAAATGCCAGTATACTATCAAGTATTGACAGAGAATATTCCTTATACGAAATTGCTATTATGACTAGAGCGGCTCCAGCACGAAGTCTTGGTTTAAAAAATCGTGGGCATCTTGGTTCAGGGGCAGTTGCCGATATCACTGTTTACACCGACAAAAAAGATAAAGAAAAAATGTTCAGTACGCCTGACTATGTATTTAAAAATGGTGAATTAATTGTTCGTAATGGAAAAATAGTTAAGGTTGTTCAGGGCGCGACTCATACGCTAAGACCTGAATTTGATATGGGGATAGAAAAATCACTTAAACGTTATTTTGATAAATACCAAACCATGAGTATAGGTAACTTTAAAATTGATGACGATGAAATTGTTGAACATGGTAATGGAAAGATCATTGTTCAACCTTGCATGTAAAAAATAATCATGAAGATTAATGGCGTAGAAATAGTAGATACATTTGCGGAAGCCTTTCCAATGAAGGCGACACGCATCATTATTACTGCAATGAATTTGAAATGGGCTTATCAAGCGGCTAATGCAATTCGCGGCTTCGCCTCTTCAGTTATTGCATGTGGTATTGAAGCTGACATTGAACGCGAATTAAAACCATCAGAAACACCCGATGGTCGCCCGGGTATTTCAGTCATGATCTTTGCCATGTCTATTAAAGAACTGGAAAAACACGTTCCGACTCGTGTTGGACAATCAGTCATGACTACAGCAACAACAGCCTGTTTCTCCGGCTTGGACAGCGAACAAAAAATCTCTATGGGAAAAAGCCTTAGGTTCTTTGGTGATGGATTTCAAATATCCAAAGTCATTAATGGCAAACGTTTTTGGCGAATCCCGGTCATGCATGGTGAATTTATTTGTGAAGAAACATCAGGCGTGACAAAAGCAATAGGCGGAGGCAACTTTCTTGTTCTAGCAAAAACAGCTCGGCAAGGTCTAACTGCATGTGAAAAAGCCGTTGATGCAATTCATAAAATTCCGGGCGTTATTACTGCTTTTCCTGGAGGTGTTGTAGGCTCAGGCTCAAAGGTCGGTTCCAAATACGGTTTTCTTACTGCTTCAACTAATGAAGCGTATTGCCCTACCCTAAAAGGACAAGTTAAGTCTGAACTAAATGATGATGTTGGTTCGGTATTAGAAATTGTTATTGATGGCTTGGATGAAGAGTCCATAAATGAAGCCATGCGTGTTGGTATCAGAGCAGCATGTTCTTTCGGTTCTGCAAAAGGTATTTGTAGTATCAGTGCAGGAAACTATGGCGGCAATCTTGGTCCTCATTTGTTTCATTTAAGGAAACTTTTGAAATGAGCGCACTAACATTTACCTTAAAGTCTCAACCTAAGTTTACTCTGGATATGTCTCCTATAACACCGGACAACCTTCAGAACCTGACGCTTGATAAAATAAATAAATTGAAACTTGTTTACGGAAAAGAGACCGTAAAAGTTGAATCATTATTTACTGTAAAAGGTAATGACAAAAGCAATATTGTAATAAATAAAAGCTGTAAGCAATTAATCTGCGTTGGCAAAGAAATGACTATGGGTAGTATTACTGTAAAAGGTACTGTTGGTGATTTTCTTGGACAATCAATGCGAAAAGGGGATATTACAGTACATGGTGATGCGGGTTCATGGACAGGAAATGGTATGTCCGGAGGACGTATTAATGTTAATGGAAATGTACTTGATTATACAGGTGCAGGATTGCCCGGAGATGCATTTGGCATGACCAATGGTATGATTAACATTACTGGTAATGCAGGAGACCGTGTTGGCGATCGTATGCGTCGTGGTATCATTATCATTCAAGGAAAGTCAGGTAATTATTGTGGCAGCCGAATTCACGCAGGAACAATTATCGCGTTGGATAAAGTTGGCAACCACCCAGGCGAAGGCATGCGTCGAGGAACAGTTATACTGGCTAAAAAGCCAGCTCATATTTCTTCTACATTTAAAAGTTGTGGCAATCTGAAAATGCAATTTTTGCGTTTACTATTTACACAATTATCTAAAATGGATGATGATTTTCTGTTCTTTAGCAAGTACGGACCTGTTGCCCACCGATTTTCCGGCGATTTAGCAAGAAACGGTAAGGGTGAAATTTTAATTTTACAAACAATGAATAAACGGTAATAAATGAAACGTACTCGTGGTAAGAAAGGTCGTATTCTCGGTAGAGTCATGGATCAACATGCACTTTTACAAGTGCAAGAATTGATAGGCAAACAACCAAAAACGCGTGACATGTTGATAGAACATCTGCACAAGATTCAGGACAAATATCATCATATCTCTAATCGCCATATTCTAGCCTTGGCTAAAGAAATGAATTTACCAATGGCAGAAGTTTATGAAACAGCAACTTTTTATCATCATTTTGATGTTACAAAAGAAGATGAAATACCACCTCCAGCTATTACTGTACGTGTTTGTGAATCATTAAGCTGCGAAATGTTTGGCGCAAAAAAATTGATTGAAGAACTAGGTTCAGACATTGATAAGAAACATATACGTATCCAACCTGTTCCTTGTGTTGGGCGTTGTGCAGCAGCTCCTGTCGCCGTTGTTGGAACAAATCCTATAGAAAAGGCCGATAAAGCAAGCGTTATCTCTGCTATCGAGAAAAAAGAATTATCTGATTCACTTCCATCTGATTATATTGATTACAACTCATATAAAGATAAGGGCGGATATAAAACGCTGACAGATTGTATTAATGGTAAATATCAATCTGAAGAGATAATCAAATTACTTGAAGATTCAAACCTACGAGGTTTAGGGGGAGCAGGATTTCCTACTGGTCGCAAATGGCGAATTTTAAGCGAGCAAAAAGTACCTAGAATGATCGCTATTAACATTGATGAAGGTGAACCAGGAACATTTAAAGATCGTTATTATTTGGAAACAGATCCACATCGGTTTATTGAAGGGACATTAATTGCTCATTGGGCAATACAAGCTGAAGACATCTATATTTATCTTCGCGATGAATATGCCGGATGTCGATTAATGCTTGAAAAAGAATTAGCAGAACTTCAAAACAACCCTCCTTGTAAATTACCTAAAATACATTTACGAAGAGGTGCTGGCGCATATATCTGCGGTGAAGAATCAGCCATGATCGAATCAATCGAAGGTAAACGTGGTATGCCTAGACTACGACCACCTTATCTCGCACAAGTTGGTTTATTTGGTCACCCTACCCTTGAACAAAATATGGAAAGCATGCATTGGATCAGGGACATAATTGAAAATGGTGCTGATTGGTTTTCTTCAAATGGCCGTCGTGATCGAAAAGGATTACGTTCTTTTTCTGTCAGTGGCCGAGTAAAAAAACCCGGTGTTCATGTTGCCCCTGCTGGAATCAGCATGCGTGAATTGATAGATGAATATTGTGAAGGCATGCTTGAGGGTCATGAATTTTATGGTTATTTCCCTGGTGGCGCTTCTGGCGGCATATTACCTGCCTCATTAGGCGATGAACCATTAGACTTTGATACATTACAAAAACATGGTTGTTTTATAGGATCAGCTGCAATTGTTGTATTGTCAGATAAAGACAGTGCAAAACAGATGGCATTAAATTCAATGCGTTTCTTTGAAGATGAGTCCTGTGGTCAATGTACACCTTGTCGAGTAGGCACTGCCAAGGCAGTAAAATTAATGGAAAAAGAAGAATGGGATAAATCCTTATTAGAAGAGTTATCGACTGCAATGATAGATGCTTCAATTTGCGGTTTAGGTCAGGCTGCTCCGAATCCATTACGTTGTGCAATTAAATATTTCCCCAAGGAATTTAAATAATGGCTGCTAATCCAAAGCTAATGAATGAAAAAGCTGTAAGCTTTAAATTAAATGGTCAAGATGTTGAAGCCTATGGTGACGAAACTATTTTACAAGCGGCTAAACGCAATGACGTTGAAATACCGCATCTTTGTTATAAAGAAGGTTATCGCCCTGATGGAAACTGTCGTGCTTGCATGGTCGAGATTGATGGTGAACGCGTATTAGCGCCTTCATGTTGCCGACAACCTACAGAAGGTATGAGTGTTAGTAGTGATAATGAGCGTGCACAACACTCACAAAAAATGGTATTGGAGTTGTTGCTTTCTGACATGCCTCAACAAGGCAAATCCCCTTATAAATTAAATTCTGAACTTGATTATTGGGCTGAAAAGTTCGACATATATAACCCTCGCTTCGAACATCGTGGTGAACAACCTCAACCCGACCTTTCTCACCCAGCAATCGCAGTAAACCTCGATGCTTGTATTCAATGCACGCGCTGTGTTAGAGCATGTCGTGAAGAACAGGTCAATGATGTTATTGGTTTTGCATTCAGAGGAAAACATGCAGAAATTGTTTTTGATATGGCAGAACCAATGGGGGAAAGTACCTGTGTTGCCTGCGGCGAGTGCGTCCAAGCATGCCCTACCGGTGCGCTTATGCCTGCAAAAAATGTTGGTTTAATTGAACCTGATAAAGTAGTCGATTCAGTTTGCCCTTATTGTGGTGTCGGTTGTTTACTTTCCTTTAATGTAAAAAATAATCATATTCAGTATGTCGAAGGCCGAGATGGACCAGCTAACAAAAGTAGACTATGTGTAAAGGGACGCTACGGTTTTGATTATATTCATCATCCGGATCGTCTTACAAAACCATTAATACGACGTGAAGGCGTAGAAAAAACAGCAGCATTAGTTGACCCACTGGAAATGCATAAGTACTTTCGTGAAGCAAGTTGGGAAGAAGCTTTAGATTTTGCTGCTGAGGGTTTAAATCAAATTAAAGGCAAACAAGGCTCACAAGCGCTTGCTGGTCTTGGTTGCGCCAAAGGTAGTAACGAAGAAGCTTACTTAGTACAAAAACTGGTTAGAACAGGTTTTGGTACGAACAACGTTGATCACTGTACAAGGTTATGTCATGCATCATCCGTTGCCGCCTTATTAGAAACAATAGGTTCTGGCGCTGTTTCAAATCAGGTATCTGACGGTTCTTTTGCTGAAGTTATTATCGTGATCGGATCTCGACCAAATGATAACCATCCTGTTGCTGCAACTTTCATGAAAAATGCAACTGAACGCGGCAGTAAACTTATCGTTATTGAACCTTATGGCTCAGATATGGCGTTACATGCATCGCATTTTATGCAATTACGTCCAGGCACTGATGTTCTTCTTTTAAATGCAATGATGAACGTTATCATTGAAGAAAATCTTCAGAACGATAAATTCATTGAAGAACATACCGATGGATTTGAAGCCATAGTAGAAAATGTAAAAGATTATTCACCTGAAAAAGTCGCTCCAATCTGTGGTATTCCACCGGAAACGATTAAAGAGGTGGCAAGATTATATGCTACAGCTGAAACAGCTATTATTTTTTGGGGTATGGGTATATCTCAACACGTTCATGGTACAGATAATGCGCGTTGCTTAATTGCTCTTGCTTTAATGACAGGACAAATAGGTAGAACCAGTACAGGACTTCACCCACTTCGTGGACAAAATAATGTTCAAGGCACATCTGATGTTGGTCTTATCCCAATGGTATATCCTGATTACCAACCAGTTACAGATGAAAATGTCAGAAAGAAGTTCGAAAGCTTATGGGGAACAACTTTAGATCCAAACGTAGGTAAAACTGTCGTTGAGATGATGCACGCAATTTATGATAAAGATATCAATGGTCTTTACATCATGGGAGAAAACCCAGCAATGTCAGACCCGAATCTAAATCATGCAAGAGAAGCATTATCCAGACTTGATCATTTAGTCGTCCAGGATATCTTCTTTACAGAAACATGTGGTTATGCCGATGTCATTTTACCTGCATCAGCATTTCCGGAAAAAGATGGCACCTTTACAAATACAGATCGACGTGTACAACTTGGCAGACAAGCCATCACTCCACCTGGTGATGCGAAACAGGATTTATGGATAATTCAACAAATTGCAAACCGCATGGGTTTGGATTGGCATTATGAGCAAGCTAAAGATGTATTCCAGGAAATTCGACTGGCTCTGCCTAGTATGGCGGGTATCACATGGGAACGCTTGGAAGAAGAAAACTCTGTCACTTATCCTTTAAGAAATGTTGGTGACCCTGGTGAACCTATTATTTTTAAAGATGGTGTTTTTCCTACAGATGATGGCAGAGGACGTTTTGTTCCTGCTGAGTATATAGAACCTGCAGAATTACCTGATGATGATTACCCCGTTGTATTCATAACAGGTAGACAACTGGAACATTGGCATACTGGTACAATGACACGTCACTCTCGAGTCCTGGATGCTATTGAACCTGGTCCTTGTATCATCATTAATCCGGAAGACCTTACATCTTACGGTCTTAAATCAGGCGATATTCTGGTTGTTGAATCACGTAGAGGTGTTATTGCAGCAACGACGCGCGCTGATGAAGGCATGCAAAAAGGTGTCGTAATGATGCCATTCTCGTTTAATGAAGCAGCAGGGAATCTTATTACAAACGATGCATTAGACCCTGTAGGCAAGATTCCAGAGTTCAAATTCTGTGCTGTGAAATTAAGAAAAGGTAACAGAGCTAATGATCAAATCAGTCGAAAGAAAATCAAAGTCGACGAATAGTTATTTAATAAAATGAGTCTTGATTTAATCAAGACTCATCTTGTTACTCTTATTTATTTAACATCCATCAAAGTTAACGTTTCCAGAATTAAAGGCTCTTTTGCATTTTCACCTTTATCCGGTATTACTGTTTTGATTTGATACAAACTTCCCGGGATATCGTCTGAGAAAATAAACTCATAATATTTATCAGCGTACTTTTCAAAATCACGTCGATGAGGGTCATCAATATAAGGAGAAAAAAATACTTTTTCGCCTTTATATTCTTTACCATTGAAACTAAATGTTGTCGGTTCTAATACAGCAACTTCTCTTAATGCAACTTTAAGTTGTTTATGAAAGTATCGCCAATGTCCTCCGGACAACCTTCCCATTTCATAAACATCACCTTGCATAAATATTCCTAATACGGGATTACCAACTATATTAGTAACATTATCAGGCGTGACGGCTTGCTTCTTTTCTGCCGTAAAAAAATCTAGTGCGGCATTCTTAGTACCATCTTCATTTAATTCTAATATTTTAAGATAAACAGAATCAGAAAACCCTTCTTCTAAAGTTCCAGATTTAACGAACTCATAATACAAGCTTATAGGCTTTTTTACATTTGAGAGATGATCTGACAACCATAATTTGACTTCAGCTT
>JBFIIJ010000073.1:0-9050 GCA_041601315.1 Gammaproteobacteria bacterium | reverse complement strand
GTATTGAAATAGAAGAAAACGGTTTTGGTATGGAACCGGAATTAACAGCAAAAATATCAAAGATGAATTGCCGAATTTATGAAGTGGGTGTTTCCTACTATGGCAGAACCTATCAGGAAGGTAAAAAAATAAACTGGAAAGATGGCATCCGTGCCATCTACTGTATTATTAAATATAATTTATTTCGTTAATCAATGTTCTCGGTGACTGGCGAAAGCAATTTTATCAAGATACGCAAGTAGTAATGCTGATATAACGAAAGTCATATGGATGATGACATACCACATCAATTTGTTATCGGGTATTTGGCTGACTTCCATAAATTTTTGTAATAAGTGAATTGATGAGATTGCAACTATAGATGCAGCCACTTTAAGTTTTAGTGTGCCAGCATCAAGTTTGCCATGCCAATCAAGTTTTTCATCACCATCTTCAAGATCAATTTTTGATACAAAGTTTTCATAACCACTAAACATAACCATGACAATCAAGCTTCCGACTAGTGACATATCAATCAACGAAAGAATAGACAGAACCAAGTCTGCCTCGCTCATGGTAATTACTATAGTGAATGTATGAATTAATTCCTGAAAGAACTTGATGCCTAATGCAATCAGGGCAAAAGATAAACCAAGATAAATAGGCGCAAGCAACCAGCGACTGGAGAATAAAGTTCGTTCTATAAATTTTTCTATCATTTTTATTTAATCTTTTAGTAGTTGTTCGAGAATATTAATATAAATATTGGTTAGTGTTTCCAGATCGTCGACTTTAACGCATTCATTAATTTTATGAATAGTGTCATTACTGACGCCAAGTTCAATGACTTCTGCACCTGTGGGCGCGATAAAGCGACCATCAGATGTGCCTCCGCCAGTAGAACAATCTGTTTCAATACCACAAACTGTTTTAATGGCGTTACAAGTGGCATCGACCAATTTACCTGTGTTTGTTAAAAAAGGGTTGCCGGATAATTTCCATTGAAGATCATAATTAAGATCATGCTTATCTAATAGTGCAGTGACTTTTGTTTTTAAATCATCTTCAGTCAGTTCAGTTGAAAAACGAAAGTTGAATAATAATTTCACAGAACCCGGGATCACATTTTCGACACCCGTGCCTGCATTGATATTAGAAATCTGAAAAGAGGTTGCAGGGAAAGAATCATTTCCTTGGTCCCATTCAATTGATGATATTTCAGCCAGGAATGCACTGGCTTTATGAATTGGGTTTTCTGCCAATTCCGGAAAAGCAACATGACCCTGTATACCTTTGATTGTTAATATGCCGTTTAAAGAACCACGTCTGCCAATACGTATAACATCGCCTAGTTGTTTATCGCTCGAAGGTTCGCCGACAACACACCAATCAATTTTAATATCATTGTCATTTAAATAATCAATAACCTTGCGCGTGCCGTTAATTGAAGGACCTTCTTCATCGCTGGTAATAAGAAAGGCAATAATGCCATTATGTTTAGGGTGTGCTTGTACGAATTGTTCGGCAGCTATAACCATAGCAGCAATTCCGCCTTTCATGTCTGCTGCTCCTCGACCATAAAGCATGCCGTCAATTACTTCTGACTTAAAAGGATCGGTATTCCAATCTTCTAGCGGTCCGGTCGGGACAACATCAGTATGTCCGGCGAAGGCAAACAACGGGCCTGATGATCCATGCGTAATCCAGAGATTGTCTACGTCTTCAAAACGTAAATGTGTTGCTTTGAATCCAAGCTTTTCCAATCTTTCAGCAATTAATTGCTGGCAACCGCCATCTTCAGGCGTAACAGATTGTTTATTTATTAATTCTTCTGCGAGTTTAAGTGTGTCTGACATAATTTTTATTAAAATACGGCAAGTAATTCTTCGACTTTATTTCGTTGATTTGTTTTGCAGCTAATCGTTCTTCTTACCATGAATTTTTCAGTTGTTGCGCCTGCCTTTTTGTAAAGCGCACGCGTGTTATCAGTATTATGATTAGAAATAATAACGGGAATTCCTTTCTTTGATAGTTTAGTCGCCCATTCAGCAAGTTCTATTTGTTCTTTCCAACCAAAGCCGCCAGCAAAGTAATCCGTAAAGTAGGCTGTCTTTGATAAAGGCGCATAAGGTGGATCGCAATATACGACATCGCCTTTCTTAATTTGTTTCATCGTATCGACAAAACTGGCATGAATAAACTTTGCTGTTTGTGATGCGCTATGAAAGTTTTCGATTTCTTTCTTTGGGAAATACGGTTTTTTATATCGACCAAACGGTGTATTGAATTCATGTTTTGAATTATATCTGCATAAACCGTTATAGCAGTGTCTATTCAAATATAAAAAAAGTGCTGACTTTAACCTGACATCTTTAGTAGTGTTGAATAAAGTTCGATATTGATAGTAGCGTTCTTCAATATTATTATCAGGTGTAAAAAATGATTGGCAATAATCAATGAATGCGGTTTCATTTTTTTGCACTTCTATATAGAGATTTATCAAGTCCGGATTAGTGTCAGCCAACAAATATTTTTTATAGTCAGTATTTAAAAACACTGCGCCGGAGCCAACAAAAGGTTCCACAAAACGTTTGCCCGGATCGAGTTTGTCATTAATCCGTTCAAGCAACCTGAATTTACCACCAGGCCATTTTAAAAATGGTTTTGTGTATGACACGTTATCCGTTCTCATCCGTTGCGATAGCTTTAATACTCAGTGCATGTATTTCTGACTTCATTAGATCATTAACTGCCAGATAAACCAAGCGATGTCTTTCAATAAGACTTTTGCCATTAAATGCATCGCTTGTAATTGAAACAGCAAAATGTCCTGCGCCACTAGCTGCTCCGGCGTGACCGGCATGGAGATGAGATTCATCAATTATATCCAACTGAGTTGGATGTAATTGATTAGTTAAACGTTCCCGTATGGCTTCTACGCGATTCATCTAGAATACTTTCTTATAGGGTTTAACAATGACTTTTTCATAAACGCCAGCGGCGATATAAGGATCAACATCTGCCCAAGCTTGCGCTGCTTCAAGTGATTCAAACTCAGCAATGATTAAGCTTCCGGTAAAACCATTTGGGCCAGGATCTTCGCTGTCAATTTTTGGATGAGGGCCTGCGGTTAATAAACGACCTTCATCTCTCAAGGATTCAAGACGAGCAATATGGTCTGCTCGAACACTCATCCTTTTTTCCAAACTATTTTCAACATCTTG
The DNA here is from genome assembly GCA_041601315.1 of Gammaproteobacteria bacterium. Lineage (GTDB taxonomy): Bacteria > Pseudomonadota > Gammaproteobacteria > Eutrophobiales > Eutrophobiaceae > UBA7359. The sequence goes on along the minus strand of JBFIIJ010000073.1, from coordinate 5,847 downwards.
ACTGATGATCGCGTAATACATTTTGAATACCTCTATTAATTATCTTTTTATCCGATTTCTTCGTTGTTTTGGTTTTCTGCGATCCTCATGTATTAATTATACACTCCGGTTCTCGAAAACCATCCGCCTCGAACTCGAATAAAAATCTAGATTAATAGAAGTATTCAAGTCCTTAACAATTAAATTATTCTTTTGGCGGTGTTTCTTCTGTATTTTTTTCGTCGTTTACTTCATTTGATACTAACTTTTCAGGGTCTTTTATATACCGAAACAGATAGAGCATCATAACCGTCATAAAGACCAGGTTTAATCCCATAATGCCGAATGTTTTAAAATCAACCCAGGTGCTTCTGTCAAAATTAAATGCTACATATAAATTTGCAGCGCCGATAAAAATGAAAAATAAAACTAATCCAAGGTTAAGTCGATACCAGACAAAATCAGGGACAGAAATTTTATCGTCAGCGTAATGCATCATTCTATGAAAGAGATTCTTTTTACCAATATACTCACTGCCAAATGCGACAAGCGCAAATATCCACATAACTACAGTGGGTTTCCATTTAATAAAACGTTCATCATGAAGAAATAATGTGGCACCACCAAATACAATGACAACAGCAAGCGTTATCAGATGCATCTTTTCAAAGCGACGATACATCAGCCAATAGGTGGCTACTTGAATAAAACTTGAAATTATCAGGACGGACGTCGCGATATAAATACCTTCCTCTGAATCGGCAGTCATTTTAAAAGCAATGAAAAACGCCAATATAGGGAAAAAATCAAACAGAAATTTCATAAATTCAACTTTGTAGTTTAATCGGGCATGATAGCAAAAAAATGATCTGACAGAGTATTATGACGCAATATTTCAATATTCATCCGGAAAGTCCGCAAAAGCGACTGATTGATCAGGCCGCTGATATTATCCGTAAGGGTGGTCTGGCAATCTATCCGACCGATTCTTGTTATGCAATTGGTTGTCATTTAGGTGAAAAAGAGGCGGTTGAGCGAATTCGTCAGATTAGACGACTCGATAAACACCATAATATGACCTTACTTTGTCGTGATCTTTCAGAAATTGCGGTTTATGCCAAAGTGAGTAACCCGGCATATCGCTTGATTAAATCTTTAACTCCAGGTCCGTATACATTTTTGCTACGGGCAACAAAAGATGTTCCGCGTCGACTTCAGCATCCTAAACGTAAAACAATCGGCCTGAGAGTGCCAGAAAATCCAATTGCACTGGCCTTACTGGAGAGTTTAGGCGAACCGATGTTGAGTACGAGTTTAATCATGTTCCAAGATGAATTGCCTTTATCTGAGCCAGATGAAATTAAAGAGCGTTTAAATAATAAGGTTGATGTCATTATCGATGGTGGTGCCTGTGGCATAGAAGCAACGACCGTTATCGATTTGCTTGAGGATGAAGCCGTATTAATACGACAGGGAAAAGGAACTGCTTTTGAGTGAGAAATCTGGGAAAATTTATCACTATTTTAATAATTTAAAATACTTGATCCCAGCTTGTCTGGGCAGGGTATAATCACCGATTGAAAATCTCCAGGAGAGTGTTTTGTCCACGAGCGGTAAACAGCGGGTTTTGTCGGGAATGCGTCCGACTGGCCAGCTTCATCTAGGCCATTATCATGGTGTTCTTAAAAATTGGTTGGATTTACAACAAGAATACGAATGTTTCTTTTTTGTTGCAGATTGGCACGCGCTGACGACGGAATATGAAGATCCATCAATAATTGAAAAAAGCGTCTGGGATATGGTCATCGATTGGCTGGCAGTTGGTGTTAATCCCGGATCGGCCAAACTATTTATCCAGTCTCGTGTTCCGGAGCATGCAGAATTACATTTACTGCTATCAATGAGTACGCCACTTAGCTGGTTGGAGAGAGTGCCAAGCTATAAAGATCAGCAAGAAAAATTATCGAATAAAGACCTGACAACTTATGGTTTTCTGGGTTATCCCTTATTACAAACGGCCGATATTATTATGTATAAGGCAGGTCATGTGCCAGTTGGTGAAGATCAGGTCTCACATGTTGAATTGGCGCGGGAAGTTGTCAGACGTTTTAATCATTTGTATGGTCGTGAGGCTGATTTTGAAGAAAAAGTAGAAGCGGCAATGAAAAAGATGGGTAAGAAGAATGCACGCCTTTATAATGAATTACGCCGAAACTATCAGGAGCAGGGCGAAGCAGTCGCGCTGGAAAAAGCACGGGCATTACTCGAAGCTCAACAAAATATCAGTATTGGTGACCGGGAGCGATTATCAGGCTATCTTGATGGAAGCGGCAAAGCCATATTTCCTGAACCTAAGGCCTTATTAACGCCAACATCTAAAATGATGGGACTGGATGGACAGAAAATGTCTAAATCTTATGGCAATACAATCTCACTAAGGGAAAATCCTAGTGTGGTGGAAGAGAAAATAAGAACTATGCCGACTGATCCTGCTCGAGTCAGATTGACCGATCCAGGTGAGCCGAGTAAATGTCCGGTTTGGAATTTACATCAGGTATATTCAACTGATGATTTAAAAGAATGGGTTGTTGATGGCTGTACCAAGGCTAAAATAGGTTGCCTTGAATGTAAAAAACCATTAATTGAATCCGTACTAAAAGAGCAGGGGCCGATTCGTGAACGAGCCAATGAATATCTGAATGATCCTGAGACAGTACGCGGTATCATTGCTGATGGCTGCGAAGCCGCGCGAGATATTGCCAGAGAAACTCTGGAAGAAGTGCGTGAATCAATGGGACTTATCTACCGTTAATAATTTATGAACGAAGAAATTAAAACTGCTGAAGTAAGTCAAGACGAAATGCCTTTCGCTCTGGTTATGGGTTCGCCTATGACTCAGCTACCAAAAGATTTATATATTCCACCTGATGCTTTGGAAGTCTTTCTTGAAGCGTTTGAAGGACCACTGGATTTACTTTTATATCTCATCAAAAGACAAAATCTCGATATTCTCGATATTCCACTGGCCAAGATTACAGAGCAATACATGGCCTATATTGAAATGATGGATGTCATGCAATTTGAATTAGCCGGTGAATATTTATTGATGGCAGCAATGTTGGCTGAAATTAAATCGAGAATGTTATTGCCTCGTCAAACTGAAGAAGAAGATGAAGATGATCCAAGAGCAGAATTAATTCGACGTTTGCAGGAATACGAAAGATATAAAACAGCTGCCGAAAAACTGAATGAAATCCCCCGTTATGAACGCGATTTATTTTCTACGGTTGCAGAATTCCCGGGACGTAAGATTAATCAAAAACCACCGGAAGTATCGATGGAAGCCATCCTTCGCGTTTTTGCTGAAGTGGTAAAACGAGCAGACATGTTTTCTCATCATATGGTTAAACGAGAAGCGTTATCTGTTCGTGAACGCATGGGTATTGTTTTAGAAAAAGTCAGTGCCGAAAAATTTACCGATTTTGAAGAATTATTCAGTGTTGAAGAAGGAAGAGGTGGCGTGATTGTTTCGCTATTAGCTATTCTTCAACTGGTAAAAGATTCACTTATTATACTCGTTCAGAATGAAGCGAACGGACCAATCTATGTTAAGGCAGCATCATGAGTCAGGAAAAACTAAAAAACATTATTGAGGCCGCTTTGATGGTTTCAACCCAGCCTTTAAGCGTGGTACGAATCTTAGGTCTGTTTGAAGCAGATCAAACAATGGAACTGGAACGTAGTGATATTCTTACTGCCATTGAAGCATTGCAAAATGATTATCAGGATCGTGGTATTGAACTGGTCGAAGTTGCCAGCGGTTACCGTTTTCAAGCAAGAAACGAATATGCAGAGTGGGTTAATCATTTGTTTGATGAAAGGCCACCACGTTATTCAAGAGCTTTACTTGAAACGCTTGCTATCATTGCTTATCGCCAGCCTATTACACGTGGTGAGATTGAAGAAATACGTGGCGTAAGTGTTAGCAGCACAATTATTAAAACCTTACAGGAACGCGAATGGATCAAAGTTGTTGGACATCGCGATGTTCCAGGTAAACCATCATTGTTGGCAACGACGAAATCATTTCTGGATTACTTTAATCTCAAAAAATTATCCGAACTTCCCGCATTGGAAGACATTAAGGATTTTGATGCTATCAATCCTGATTTATTTGAAGAATTAGAAGGTGAAATTACCAAGGCTAATTCAATAGAAAATAGTGAAACGGAAAACAACGAGGTTTCTGCGGATGATGAGCAAGATCTTGAGTCTGTTTCTGAGATAGAAACGGAAGATGGAGAACGGGATTCAGTTGAATCAATCGTTGCTGAACATGAAATACATAGAGAATCAGAAGAAGCCATTACAGAAGAAGGTTCGAAAGTAGTTCCTTTTACAAATTGATTCCTCGATCTAGTTATAAAAACTCCCATGTCTGAACGCATACAGAAAGTCCTGGCTAATGCTGGCCATGGATCAAGGCGCCAAATTGAGGCCTGGATAAAAGAAGGCAAAATTACCGTTAATGGAAAACTGGCGATTCTAGGTCAAACTATCGATCATACTGATCGTATTTCAATTGATTCACGTTCGATAAGACTGCATTTCCCACGTAATGATAAAAAGCCTGAGGCAAAGTTTATTGCCTATTACAAACCTGTCGGTGAAGTGTGTACACGCAAAGATGAAAAAGGTCGTGTGACGGTTTTTAGTAAATTACCTCGTTTAAGAAACAGCCGTTGGATCAATATAGGACGGCTAGATATAAATACGACGGGTTTATTACTATTCACTACAGATGGTGACTTGGCCAATAAATTAATGCACCCGTCGAGCCAGATTGAACGTGAATATGCTGTCAGAGTATTAGGGCAAGCAACCAAAGAACAACTTCAGGCTATGCGTGCAGGCGTCGAGCTGGAAGACGGAATGGCTCAATTTACTGATATTGTTGATTCGGGCGGAGAAGGTGCGAATCATTGGTATCACGTTGTCGTTATGGAAGGACGGAACAGAGAAGTGCGTCGTTTATGGGAATCTCAGGGCTTGAAAGTGTCACGTCTAATCCGCACACGCTTTGGTCCATATATTTTGCCCCGCCGAAAGCGACCAGGACAAAATTGGCGTTTGGAAGACAAAGATATTGTAGCTCTACAAAACGCAGTAAATCCCACAGAAATTAAGTGATTTTTGATATTTCAAGCCGATGCCGTCTCCATACCGTGATAAATTTTGCTTGAGGTAATATATAATCGTGAAAACCGCTAATACGACGACCTCAGTTATTGATTTAAATGCCCCTAATCTGTAAGCTTTGCGCCCTTTCAGCGGTATCAAAGCAGGAATGACTGAACGCCAAATACTTGTTGCAGCTAACTGGAAGATGAATGGAACATTAGAGACCATTCGTCCTCTTTTACAGTCGATTCTTCATGGAATGGAAGGGATTACGTCAGAAGTGGCAATATGTCCGCCCTCTGTCTATATTCCTGAACTGTCAGAACAACTGAGCGGTTCTAAAATCAGCTTAGGGGCGCAAAATGTATCTCATCTTGAAAAAGGTGCTTATACAGGTGAAGTTTCCGTCTCAATGTTGAATGATTTTGCCTGTCAGTATGTCATTGTCGGGCATTCAGAACGCAGAGCGCTTTATGCTGAAAAAGATGTACTGGTTGCTGAGAAGTTTATTGCTGTTCAATCGGGTGGAATGATTCCGATATTATGTGTCGGTGAATTGTTGGAGGAACGTGAATCCAATAATACTGAAGAAGTGATTGCCAGACAGTTAGATGCCGTGATTGAGTTGGCTGGTATTGAAGCATTTAAAAATGCAGTAGTGGCCTATGAACCTGTTTGGGCAATTGG
>JBFIIJ010000072.1:0-9117 GCA_041601315.1 Gammaproteobacteria bacterium | reverse complement strand
TCAAAATATTAATATCATCAATAGAAAGGCCTTTTTCTATGCCCGTAAAAATACACTCAGCCAAACCGGCAACGTCTCGCAGACCCAGATTAAAACCCTGTGCTGCGTTCGGATGAATGGTGTGCGCGGCATTGCCTAATAACACTAACTGCTCTTGATACTGTTCAATCGCCTCAATAAAATGAATAGGATAAGAGCGACGTTGACCCACCTGTTGCACACTTCCCAGACGACGTCCAAATTCATTTTCTATTTCTTTAATAAATCCTGCATCAGGCATATTTAAATAATGTTCTGCATCCTTTCTATTAACCGTAAACACCATTACTGAACGATTTTTATCAATCGGCAACAAGGCAACAGGACCATGCGAAGTAAAACGTTCGTATGCTGTCGCATAGTTTTGTTTTTGGGTTGTTACATTCGCAACAATAGCGGTTTGTTTAAAATCATTATTTTTAGTATTAATACCGGCAAGCCGCCTAACTAATGAGTGACTACCATCAGCACCGACTAACAATCCTGCATTAATTATTTCAGTGTTATTTGAATAAGTGATATCCAGACTCATACCTGAATCCGTACGCTGAAAATGTTTTAACTCTGCTGGACATATTAATTTAATATTTTCAAAAGTGGACATTTGTTTATGTAGCGCATTGCCCAATGATCGCGCGACAACCACATTGCCTAATTCAGAGCACCCTGTTTCAGCTGCATCTAAATGTGCAAATCCAAAGCGACCCTGTTCAGAAATATGTATTTTTTTGATTGGTGTTGCATAAGCCTGAACTTGCTGCCAAACGTTAATCTGTTCAAGAATACGTTTTGTAGAAGGCGATAAGGTAATCCCTCTATCATCATAACTGGGTTGCTGTTCGTTAGTTAAAGTGACCGATTCAATAACACCAATACGCAAACCTGTCGGCGCCAACGCACAAGCCAAACTCGCGCCAACCATACCGGCGCCAATAATAACAACATCATAGTCATGCGGCATGAGTCATCAATGCCTCAATTTCGTCTGCCGTTTTAGGTGCGTCTTTACTTAAAACTTCATAACCATCTTTAGTTACCAATACATCATCTTCAATTCGTATACCAATATTCCACCATTTTTTTGGCAAGCCTTTAGTTCCCGCTGGCATATAAAGACCCGGTTCAATGGTTAAGACCATTCCGGGTTCAAGCATGCGCCATTCATTATCAACTTTATAATCACCGACATCATGCACATCCATTCCAATCCAGTGTCCGGTACGATGCATATAATATTTTGTATAAACTTGATCCTTAATCAATTCGTCTACATCACCTTTCAATATACCTAACTCAATCATGCCTTCGGTTAAAACTCTAACAGCAGCATCATGTGGATCATTCCAGTGGTTGCCCGGTTGAACCTGTTCTATTGCTGCAAGTTGTGCTTTTAATACCAAATCGTAAGCTTGTCGTTGTGCTGTAGAAAACATACCGTTTGCCGGAAAGGTTCGAGTTATATCACTGGCATAACCATGATATTCAGCACCCGCATCAATCAATAATAAATCACCATCTGCAATTTCATCTCGATTCTCGGTGTAATGTAAAATACACCCATTCTCCCCAGACCCAACAATAGAGGGGTATGCTGCTGCACGTGATCCACTTTTCATGAATTCATGCACCAGCTCAGCTTCAAGTTGATACTCATGCATACCGGGTTTGCAATAGGACATCACGCGTTTATGTGCCCCAGCTGAAATTTTTGCAGCCTGACGCATTAATGTAACCTCATGTCGACTCTTGTATAGCCGCATATCATGCAAGAAATGATTTAGTGATATAAATTCATCTGGTGCAACAACACCCGTTCGAGATTTACCTCTTATCTGCTTAACCCAACTCAGCACTCTATGATCAAAGTTTTGGTCATTGCCCATATTGTAAAAAATACGCTCATGACCTTCGATCAAACCAGGCAAAATGTCATCCATATCTTCAATAGGAAATGCATCATCGGCACCATAAATTTTGAGGGCACCTTCAAGCCCGGCACGGCGACCATGCCAGGTTTCCATTTCTTCATCACTTTCACGACAAAACAAAATAAATTCACCATCGGCACGATCGGGAATTAAAACGGCGACTGCCTCAGGTTCGGGATAAGCCGTTAAATAAAAAAAATCACTGTCTGGACGAAATGGAAACTCAACATCACGATTTCTAATATAGACTGATGCTGTGGGTAGTATCGCAATACTGTCCGAACCAATCATATCCATTAGTCGCTTTCGGCGAGCCTGGCATTCTTTCTTATTTAACACACTGCTTCCTCGTAAAATTAATGCAAAACTTTCGGTTTTTCATCACTATTAATATCAACCTGATGCCATTCCTGATGCAACATAATGGTGCCAACACGGATGTACTCAACAATTTCAAAAAATGCGGTTTCAGCTTCCTCGCCTTCTTCCATGGAAGTTTCCATGCGCGAAATTGAGACCAAATCCCTGACAAACTCATCACATTCACCGTTTAATGGTTGTTTTTCACCCATTCCGCCTATTCCCAAACCACTAATAAAACCGGCGCACCATTCTGAAAGCGCATTAGAACGGTCACTGATTGTGGATTGATCATCTGGCAAAAATAACTCAAACAAAATTTCTTCTGATAAAACTTCTTTTTTCACCTGCTTTGCTAATTGAATAAGAATATTCAAACAATCATCAACATTAACGGCATTATCGATGCCTGCAAGTAGGTATTCCTTCCATGAATCTGTCGCAATTGAATTACTGGAACAGTAATGACCGCATAGAAAACCGTGACACTCTGAAGCCCGCATACCCGCATGTACGGCGCCTAAATGCGCATTCACTTCATCATAATCAATTTTCATCGCAATTCTCTATATTAGACTTAGTACTAAATGCTTGTTTTTATGGCACAATAATAACAGGAAGCGGCACGTTGCATCTTCTATTTGTGATCACCAGTTGACCAGTTAATTCAGGCACTTTATATTGATGATTGTATGATAAATCAACTATAACACTGGTTCACGCTTAACCAGTATCAGGACACTATCATGAGCAATGACAATAACGAAAATACGGACCTCGGAGCACTTGAATCCAGAGTTGATGAGCTAATTAGCACAGTTAACCAGCTAAAAAGTGAAAATTCTGCATTACGAAATCAACAGGATAGTCTGGTTAATGAACGTGCCGTTCTGATTGAAAAAACTGAGCAAGCCAGAACACGGATCGAATCAATGATTTCCCGTCTTCGAGCTATGGAAACACGTGCATGAGTAAAGACACCTCTCCAGTAAAAGTCACTATCCTTGAAAAAGAATATCTGATTGCTTGTGAAGAAGAAGAAAAAGAATCACTGCGCAACTCCGCTGATTATCTTAATAAACAGATGAATGAAATGAAAAAAGGCGGTGGCGTTATTGGATCTGAACGAATTGCAGTGATGACTGCATTAAATATCACAAATGAATTACTTGCTTTAAAAAATAATAATCAGGACTATACTTCAACTATAGACAGTACCCTGAAGCGTTTGCAAAACAAGATTAATGATGCCTTAACCAGAGACACACAAATGGATATGGATATAGACACTCCGGTTTCACAGGGCGGTTAGTATTTAAGATTGAGCTTGGGTATCTTCTGTGATGCGCGTTATCTACTCGTGGTAACTTGAGCCGATAAGATATATCGCAGGGAATCTGAAAGTGTGTTGTTGTGCATGTCCATCCACGTGGAAAGCCTGAGACGCTACCTAAGATACCCACTTGAACTACTGGTTCAAGTTCAATGTCAGAGACGACATCACGGTTGATACCCCCTACTTCTCTAAATCAGTCGCTATAACTTATTATATTGCATTAGCCGATAATACCATTGCCCCTAGATCTACCGGTTTAATCTGGTTGAAATCTATACTGACTAAGCTGATATCATCGTTCTGATTTGTGTCTCCGATAAATATTTCAAGTTCATTTTTTAATGTATGAAATGAATTCGAACGAATTTCATTATTTATAAAATGTTTTTCAAGTCGATTAGTGCCATACATTTCACCAGAAGAATTACAAGCGTCAGTCAAACCATCACTATAAATATAAGCTGAGCTATCGAAACCCACATCAATTATTTCACAAGCAAGATCTTTGGAGCCGTATTGATTAATACCAAGTGGCACATGTGAAGAAGATATTTTAGTTTTGATAGAACCATCACTATTAATTATTAATACATCAGGTATTCCACCATTCCATATAGAAATCTTTTGCGTGTGATAATCGAATTCCAGTAAACATGCGGCGCAAAAAAGATGCGTAGGTAAGACAATATTCAAGGAACGATTTAAATCAGCAACAATTTCCGGAAGACTCTCTCCGAGCCTTGCTTTGGTCATAAAAATATTCGCTGCCAGCGGTGCGCCTACCGCAGCAGGCAACCCATGTCCGGTAAAATCAGCAAGCATGACATAAGTGTGATTGGAACGGCTCTGTGCAGATAGAATCAAATCGCCGCTAAATACAGCCATGGGCGACATCCAGCTTTTTAAATAATAAGCATCTTTTGTATGTGTATAGATTAGTCGATCAAAAACTTCTTTTGCGATCTGCATTTCATGTTCATTTTCAGCTTGCTCATACTCAAGTTTCTTATTCAGTTCCTGCAATTGATTCATTTTTAACTCAAGTTGAGCATTCGTTTCTTTCAGTTTTCCAGCTGTAGTTGCCAACTTGTGTTTTAATTCAGCAACACTGTATTTTTCAACGCCATCATCAATCGATTTTTCAAGGACGTCAAAAGCACAAGGCTTATTCAGAAACCGATAAATTTCACCCTTATGCAATGCTTCAACAACGATATCTTTGTCAGTCTCACCCGTTAACATTATAAAAACAGTGAGCGGAGATATTCGTCGTGCTTTTTCCAGAAAATCAGTACCTGTCATGTGCGGCATATTATAATCAACAACAACAACCTGAAAATCAACACTCTGTTCCATCAAATCTAAAGCATCAGCACCATTATTAGCCAGAGTGATCTCGTATTTCCCCCTGAACTGGCGATTAAATGCAGCCGTAATATTGACTTCATCGTCGACATAAAGCACTTTTGCTAATCTGTTAGTCATCGAATCCTGCATACACAAATCCTTCTGTTTGAATATCTATCGTTAAATAGTCGAACTATGAATTACTTTATCGACACAATGAGCCAAATATTTAGGAAAACAGGAAGGACTTCTTTTTTATTTACGAATAATTTTGATCTTGCTTGATAGCGAGATCAAAATTAAATAGAAATATTAACTTAAGAATTTCTGGTATGCGGGATTATCTGTTTCTTTCCAGAATGTTATTCCTAAACCGTCAACGAATTTTTGAAAATGTTCACGATCTTCTTCTTTAACCTGAAAGCCCATAAGTACACGACCATAGGCTGCGCCATGGTTTCTATAATGAAATAAACTAATGTTCCAGCGTTCTTCCATTTCGTTTAAAAAATGTAACAAAGCACCGGAACGTTCAGGGAATTCAAAACGGTAGATAATTTCATTCTCAGCTTGTGGTGCATGACCGCCGACCATATAACGAATATGCATTTTGGCAATCACATTGTTACTTAAATCAGTAACGTCATAACCTTTTTCTTGTAGTTGACTAATTAGTGCGTCTTTTTCCGCAACACCTTTTTTAAGCTGCACACCGACAAAAACATAGGCATCATTATTATCGGAATAACGATAATTAAATTCAGTAATTAAGCGCGGCCCTAGATCATGACACAGATGGCGGAAGCTACCTGGACGTTCTGGAATGCCGATCACTAATAAAGCTTCACGATGTTCACCCAAAGCAGAAAGCTCGGCGATATGTCGCAAGCGATCGAAATTAACATTCGCGCCACTAAAAATAGCGACGAGTTCTTTATCTGTTATTTTTTCCCGGGCGACATATTGTTTCAATCCGGCCAATGCTAATGCACCAGCGGGCTCTGGAATGGATCGCGTATCTTCAAAAATATCTTTAACAGCAGCACAGATATCATCAATACTGACCAAAAGAATCTCATCAACCAATTCTTTTGCGATGCGAAAATTTTCTTCTCCAACCTGTATTACTGCCGCACCATCTGCAAATATTCCAATCTGATCCAACACAACACGCTCGTTAGCCTCAAAAGCATGATGCATGCTTGGTGCTTCGTCGTGCTCAACGCCGATAATTTTAATCTCTGGATATAACTCTTTCACATAAGCAGCTATGCCTGCGATTAAACCACCACCACCGACGGGAACAAAAATAATATCCGGCTTGGTCGGATGTTGTTCTAATAATTCAACCGCTACTGTAGCTTGTCCGGCAATGACCAATGGATGATCAAACGGCGGTATGTAGCACATACCGGTCTCTTTGGACATTTTGAAAGCATGATCTTTAGCATCATCATAAGTATTACCATGCAATACGACTTCAGCATTCATACGTTTTACTGAGCCAACCTTAATTTCAGGTGTCGTTTTCGGCATCACAATCACAGCCTTCATGTTCAATCCCTGAGCCGCCAGAGCGACGCCCTGTGCATGATTACCGGCAGAGGCAGTAATAACCCCGCGTGATCGTTCTTCTTCTGAGAGTGAAGCAATCATATTGTAGGCACCACGTAACTTATAGGAGAAAACCGGTTGCTGATCTTCTCGCTTTAGCCAAATATTATTATGGTGGCGTTGTGAAAGTTGCGGGGCATAATCCAAATCCGTGCGTTTTGCGACGGTATAGATCCGCTTTCCTGCTTCTTCAATTAATTTTTTGTATTCCTCGAACATTGGCATAAGATAACATTTAACATCACATCAAACTATTATTAAGCGGAGCTTGTTATGTCACAAGATGACAGAAAAAAAGAAGTTGCCAAAGCAGCTATCGAGTATATTGAAGATGACAGTATTGTTGGCGTCGGCACTGGCAGTACGGTTAATTTCTTTATAGAAGAACTTGCTAAAATCAAAGGACGCATTGAAGGTGCTGTTTCAAGTTCAGTTGCAAGCGAAGATTTACTAAAAAAACATCATATCCCGGTATTACCGCTGAATAGCGTCTTAGAAATTCCGGTTTATGTGGATGGTGCAGACGAAGCGACTCAGCATAGACACTTAATCAAAGGCGGCGGCGGTGCGCTGACTCGAGAAAAAATTGTTGCTGCGGCAAGCAAGAAATTCGTCTGTATTGTTGATGAAAGCAAAATGGTATCAATCTTAGGCACTTTCCCTTTGCCTATTGAAGTCATACCTATGGCACAAAGTTATGTCGCCAGACAAATCACCAAACTCGGCGGGCAACCTATGTTACGCGAGGGTTTCGTTACCGATAACGGCAATATCATTCTTGATGTACACAATATGAAAATTGAAAATCCTGTCGAGCTTGAACAGAAACTTAACGAGATTGTCGGTGTTGTGACAAATGGACTTTTTGCAAAGCGACCTGCTGATGTCGTTTTAATCGCTGGTTCAAACGGGATTCAACGAATTCCGTCATAAATTATAAGTTTAACTCGTCTATTCTCCCCTAAAATAACCAAATTCCCTGGTTTTTCCTCCCAGTACGATCAATTGAAATATCCTTTATTTTAGATAAAGGACTAAAGAATCTGGACTTTTCAGCCGATTTACTAATAGAAGTTGGCTATTAGCGGCAGGACGCTAAGGTGCTCAAAAGCAAACTGATACTCACTTCTTGTCGATTCGTCGTATCAAAGAATCCTGACAGATATAGGTATTGATGAAGATTAATTATTTATTCTGGGTGTACAAAATACTATGACCAGTACAAAAACTTATAAAAAAAGCATCTGCACAAGAATTACCTTGTCTGCGACTGTATATCTGTTGTTAGCCTTTGTAGCGTGTCTTTACATTACTTATTCAATCGACGACTCCTCATTTGTTACCGCTACGTTAATGATGATCGGCGTATTCACCGTCACTTCCGCTGCTATATATTTAACCTTGCGACAATTCCTGGCAAAGCCTCTGGAAAGACTTGCTAATTCATTTCAAACGATAAGCAGCTCTTCATTCAATGGTGAGACATTACCATTACATGAAGACAACGAAATTGGAGTCATGGCTATTGCATTTAACCGGGTTTTAAAAAATGCCTGCGATAAAACGAACGAAATGGCCGAAGAAATTATAGAACGAAACAAAATTCAAAAAGCCTTAGAGAAAAGCGAAACTCAATTTATACAAATGGCCGAACATATTGAAGAAGTATTATGGTTAACCTCTGCTGATGGTATGCAAATGTATTATGTCAGTCCAGCTTACGAAAAAATTTACGGTCGAAGCTGTGAAGAATTTTATAAAGATCCACATGTCTGGCTTAACGATATCCATGAAAAAGATAGAGCAAGAGTAATTAAAAATTTTGCCGAAAATGGCATTAAGGGTAAAAGTTTCACCTCTACTTTTCGTATACGTCGTCCCGATGGTGAGATAAGAACCGTGTGTGATACCGGTTTCCCGATTTTTGATAACGATGGCAATCTCTTTCGAATAGCCGTTACCGTCAGATATATAACAAAACAGAAAAGATCAGAAGAAAAACTGGCAAAACTAAAACTACTCTATGAGTACATTTTGCATTCTGCCGGTGAAGGTATTTACGGACTAGATCCTGATGGCAATACCACTTTCGTTAATCCCGCAGCAGCGAATATGCTCGGTTACGACACGCATGAGCTGATTGGCAAATCACAACACGATATCATTCATCATACCAAACAAAATGGTACGCCCTACCTTCAGGAAGAGTGTCCGATTTCAATGGCGCTTAATGATGGGCAGATTCATAAAGTTGACGATGAAGTATTCTGGAGAAAAGATAAAACCAGTTTTCCTGTTGAATATGTTAGCACTCCAATACGAGACACAAAAAACAATGTAAATGGTGCTGTTGTTATATTTCGAGACATATCAGTCAGAAAACAAATGGAAACAGAATTACAAATGGCACAAAAACTGGAAGCCGTAGGTCAGCTCGCCGCAGGTATAGCACACGAGATTAACACGCCCGCTCAATATGTTGGCGACAATATT
>JBFIIJ010000071.1:0-9156 GCA_041601315.1 Gammaproteobacteria bacterium | reverse complement strand
CGTGCACTTGGTATTCCAGTTGTGAGTGGCATAACAAATATAGAAAAAAATATTTTATGCAGTACTAGCATATTAATTAATGGTGATAGTGGCTTAATGATTATCGACCCTGATAAATCGACGATAGATCTATTGAAAGACAATTTAAATATAAGTACGAAACCGTTAGAGCCCTCCGAGCCTTCACCGAAATTAAGAGTATTAGCTGATATAAACCAATTGAAAGAAGTTCAAGATGCGATAAAGGTTAATGCAGAAGGCATTGGTCTTTATCGAACAGAAATAGAAGCACTTAGAATGGGGCGCTTTTTAAGTGAACAGGAACAGTTTAGCGATTATAAAAAATTGCTTACAAGCATGGTCGATAAGCCAGTGTATATACGCTTATTTGATTTGGGCGGTGATAAATCGACGGAATGGCTAGGCATTGAGGGTGAAGAAAATCCCGCATTAGGTTGCAGAGGCACGCGGTATTTATTGTTACATCCTGAGTTAGTCAAGAGTCAGGCACGTGCAATTGCAAGAGCATCAAAACAACATCACATAAATGTAATTTATCCGATGATTGCTAGTCTTAATCAATTTATCGAATTAAAGAAACTGTTCATGAGCGCAATAAAAGAAATAACACAGGCTAAAATTTCGCATGGCATCATGTTTGAAGTGCCTTCTGCGTGTATCGAAGCCGAGGAATTATATAAGGAAATAGATTTTGGTCGTATAGGCAGCAATGATCTGGTTCAGTATTTATTTGCTTATGATAGAACCAAGGATGACTTTAACTACGAGCAATTGTTGGAAAACCCGGCCATTTGGACACTGATTAGTGACCTGTTTCAAGTAGCTATTGTGGCCGGTAAACCGCTAGAAGTTTGTGGTGAGATGACCAATAACCCCATTTTCATTCCCAAGCTGATGAAACTCGGCATTACAACCGTCAGCGCTAATCCACACAATATAATGAATGTCAGGCAGGCAGCTAATAAAGCAAATAGCTTATTGATCTAGATCAACTCTATCCACCCTCACTTTAAGTATTATTTCAAAGGAGCCAAGGTAAATAGTTCGGTTTTTTCTTTTTCGCAGATGAGCGCAATTTAAGTGGATTTTGGAGATAAGTTGCAATGACAGATGAAGTAGTAAATGGTCAGAAATCTAAAGAATTACATGCTTTCTTATTTCTGACGGCAGTAGTTGCGCCATTAATGTCGGTCGCAATCGTCGGTGGTTATGGTCTTTTGATTTGGTTATACCAGCTCTTTACTGGTCCACCGATAGGATAAGTGATGCCCCAGAATACAAATAATTTAAATTCAGATGTCAGTCGTCGTTCTTTTCTTCGAGGTAAATGGCGTGATAAATCCGAGGTAAATTCTCGATGTTTGAATAATCAGGGTGTGTATTGCCAATCCTGTAAGGAAAGCTGTGAGCAAGAGGCAATTACCTTCAAGCAACTTGGAAGAGGTATTCAACTACCCATGATTGATGCAGATTTATGTACGCATTGTAAAGATTGTGTTGAAAGCTGCCCAGTTGATGCAATCACTATTAGTGATGCGGAGGTAAATTAGAAAATGAATGACGATATCCATATTGTCAGTTTGATAGTTTACGCCAGTCCGGAATATATCGATGACGTATTAGCTAAAGCAAATAAATTGCCCGAAGCTGAATGTCATTCCAACGAGGGAGATCACAAGTTTGTCCTCGTCTTTGAAGCCGAATCAGAATCAGCACTTTCTAATCAGGTTAATGAAATAAATAACTGGAAAGGTGTGTTGTCGACACAACTTTGTTACCACCATTGTGAACCCAACGAATCATTGTTAGAGGAAATTCAATATGCAACTCACACGTCGTGATTTTATAAGAGCAAGCGCGGTAACGTCCGCAGCTGCTGCGGCAGGGATAGCTGCACCCGTCGCCGCCACGAATCTGATTACGGATTCTGAATATACCAAACTTAAATGGTCGAAAGCGGCATGTCGTTTTTGTGGTACTGGTTGCAGCGTAAATGTCGCAGTAAAAGACGGCAAGGTTGTCGCAACACATGGTGATATTAAATCTGAAGTGAATCGTGGCTTGAACTGCGTCAAAGGTTATTTTCTTTCAAAGATAATGTATGGCAAGGATAGACTACAAAAACCATTACTTAGAATGAAGAATGGCAAGTTTCATAAAGAAGGTGAGTTTACACCGGTTAGTTGGGAACAAGCCTTCGATATCATGGAAGAAAAATTCAAGAAAGCGATAAAAGAAAAAGGACCCACTGCAGTGGGTATGTTTGGTTCTGGTCAATGGACGGTTTGGGAAGGTTATGCTGCATCAAAACTTTATAAAGCGGGATTTAGATCTAATAATATCGATCCAAATGCGCGCCATTGTATGGCTTCAGCGGTCGGTGGTTTTATGCGTACCTTTGGTATTGATGAACCCATGGGTTGTTATGATGATCTTGAACATGCTGATGCCTTTGTGCTCTGGGGTTCAAACATGGCCGAGATGCATCCTATATTATGGACGCGTTTAACTGATCGTCGTTTAAGTGCACCGCACGTTAAAGTAGCCGTGTTATCTACATTTGAACATCGTTGTTTTGAGTTGGCAGATATTCCAGCTGTTTTTACACCGCAAACTGATCTGGCCATGCTTAACTACATAGCCAATTACATTATTAAAACGGATCGTGTTAACAAAAATTTCGTTAGCAATCACGTTAACTTTAAACGCGGAAATGATGATATCGGTTATGGTTTACGTCCAGAACATCCATTAGAAAAAGCAGCAAAGAATGCAGATAAAGCCGGTGGTTCTTCACCGATGAGTTTTGAAGAGTTCGCTGAGTATGTTTCCAAGTACGATGAAGATTACGTTGAAAAACTTTCCAGCGTACCACGTGATAAGTTACAACAAATAGCTGAACTATATGCTGATCCAAATATTAAGGTTACATCATTCTGGACCATGGGCTTTAATCAACATACGCGTGGCGTCTGGTGTAACAATCTTATCTATAACATTCATTTATTAACGGGCAAGATATCAACGCCGGGTAATAGTCCTTTCTCTTTAACCGGACAACCTTCAGCTTGTGGTACAGCAAGAGAAGTCGGTACATTTTCACATCGCTTACCAGCAGATTTGGTGGTAATGAATCCGGAACATCGTAAGTTTGCAGAAAAAATCTGGAAGCTTCCTGATGGTATTATTCCAGAGAAACCTGGCTATCATGCCGTTTTACAAAACCGCATGTTGAAAGACGGCAAGCTCAATGCCTATTGGGTACAAGTGAACAACAATATGCAGGCTGCACCTAATCTTAATGAAGAAGGTTATCCTGGTTATCGTAATCCTGAAAATTTTATTGTTGTTTCCGATGCCTATCCAACTGTCACAGCACAAGCTGCTGATTTAATCTTGCCGACAGCAATGTGGGTAGAGAAAGAAGGTGCTTATGGTAATGCCGAACGCCGTACACAATTCTGGCATCAAATGGTTGATGCGCCGGGTGAATCTAAATCCGATGTTTGGCAAGTGGTTGAGTTTTCCAAACGTTTTAAAACGGATGAAGTATGGCCAAAAGAGATTCTTGATAAGAACCCGCAATATAAAGGTAAAACATTGTATGAAGTTTTATATAAGAATGGTCAAGTCGATAAGTTTCCTCTGTCTGATATTGAAGAAGGATATGCCAATCACGAATCCGAAGATTTCGGTTTTTATTTGCAAAAAGGCTTGTTTGAAGAGTATGCCGAGTTTGGTCGTGGACATGGTCATGACTTAGCAGACTTTGATGTTTATCACAAAGAACATGGCTTACGTTGGCCAGTTGTCGATGGCAAGGAAACGCGTTGGCGCTTTAAAGAAGGTAGTGATCCTTATGTGAAACCGGGGACGGATTATCAGTTCTACGGACATAAAGATAACAAGGCAGTCATCTTTGCTTTGCCGTATGAACCACCGGCTGAATCGCCTGATAAAGAATATCCATTCTGGTTATCAACCGGGCGTGTATTGGAGCACTGGCATTCCGGTTCAATGACACAACGTGTACCAGAGTTATATAAAGCCTTTCCTGATGCAGTTGCCTTTATGCATCCTGATGATGCTAAAAAACTGGGTGTGCGACGTGGCAGTGAAATCATTGTTGAATCAAGACGTGGCAATATTCGTACTCGAGTGGAAACGCGCGGACGTAATAAACCACCACAGGGGTTGATCTTTGTGCCCTGGTTTGATGCGAGTCAGTTGATAAATAAAGTGACACTGGATGCCACGGATCCGATATCAAAACAGACTGACTTTAAAAAATGTGCAGTAAAGATTAGGGCAGCATGAGGGGCTAAATATGAGATCAATAATTTTAATACTGTTACTGATACCTTTGCTTGCAATAGCCGAACAGAATATTGCCACCTTACGTGCTAATGATATTGCTGTAGAGCCAGATGCGCCACGTATGGGTAATGAAGAAAATAAAGACATAAAAAGAAAACGTAATTACCCGATGCAACCGCCAACCATTCCACACAAGATATCGGGCTATCGTATCGATCTGAATAGTAATAAATGTTTGTCTTGTCATAGCAGGAGACAGGTTGCTGATTCTCAAGCACCAATGGTTAGTGTCACGCATTACATGGATCGCGAAGGTAATTTTCTGGCAGAAGTATCTCCGCGACGTTATTTTTGTAATCAATGTCATGTTCCTCAGATGGAGGTTAAACCTTTAGTTGAAAACGTCTTTCAGGATGTCGATGCAATTTTGGATGAAAATAAAAAGAAACAATAAAAATGCTGGATAAAATTAAAGATCTTTGGCAAACGATTAGCCATCCAAGCCGTTATTACAGTTTAGGTATTTTAATCATTGCCGGTTTTGTTGCGGGCGTTATTTTCTGGGGTGGTTTTAATACGGTTCTTGAAGCAACTAATACAGAAACGTTTTGTATTAGTTGTCATGAGATGGAGAACAATGTTTACCAGGAATTAAAATCAACCATTCATTACACCAACCGTTCGGGTGTTCGCGCAACTTGTCCGGATTGTCATGTGCCGCATAACTGGACTGACAAGATTGCACGTAAGATGCAGGCATCAAAAGAAGTCTGGGGAAAAATATTTAAAACGATTGATACCCGTGAAAAGTTTCTTGCCAAGCGTAGGGAGTTGGCCGAACACGAATGGGATAGATTAAAAGCGAATGATTCACTTGAATGTCGAAACTGCCATGACTTTCAATACATGGACTTTACCCGACAGGGCAAACGTGCCGAAGCAGCACACAGCACCGGTTTAGCAAAAGGTGAAAAAACCTGTATCGATTGCCACAAAGGCATCGCACATGAATTACCTGATATGGCAGGAGTAGAAGGCTGGCAGTGAAGACTTAATTCTATATTGATATTTAGTTTATTTATTATCAGATATTTTGTGTATATGTTCGTGCAGTGCCATTTTATCCAGTTTTTCAGTAGGTATATTAGTTAATAATTGTATTCTTCTATCCAGTTCCATAAACACTTTTAAAAATTCTTTGTCCTGTTCTTCTTCACTATCAAATTCACGTGCAGGGTCAGCTATATCCCAATGTGCTGATGCAGGATTCCCGGGAATAATGGGGCAGGTTTCATTAGCGGCGTTCGAGCAAACGGTGATAATAAAATCGATTTCTGGTGCGTTGTTACCCGTGAACTCATCCCAGCTTTTACTTCGATAGCCATCGGTGTTGAAATTATTTTTGTTCAATATTTCGATGGTTTTCGGATGCACTTCGCCTTTGGGTTTGCTACCAGCACTGAAGGCATTGAATCTTCCTTCTCCCCAACGGGTTAGAAGCGCTTCAGATAGTACGCTTCGGGCTGAATTACCGGTACAAAGAAACAGGACGTTGAATTGATGGTCTACTGGCAAGGTAATATCCTCCGAATTGGCCTTGAATTATTTTAAATGAACTATATTTAAAGAATTATGACGAATAAAGCATGATGGGCATTATTATATTAATAATCGGGCTTATTACTACTCGCCATGTTTATTATTCAATAGAGTGTTGCAAAAAACAGCAATTTCGATTTTCCTAAAGAATATCCACCCTGGATACGATATGATTAGGGTGTATAACTGATTTTAAGGTATATCTATTGAGCAAACCTGAACAAATTATTGATTTTTCTAAAATCAAGGCGACGTGCTCAAATTGCAATTTGCAAGAGCTGTGCCTGCCTCGTGGCTTAAGTTCTGAAAATATGGACAAGCTTGATCATGTTATTAAGGGCTCTCGTCCTATACAAAAAAATAAACACATTTTTCGCGGTGATGATTCTTTTGAAGCGTTTTATGCTGTGCGATCTGGTTCAATAAAAGTCTATACCCTTAACGAATCTGGTGAAGAGCAAATCGTTGGTTTTTATTTCCCGGGTGAGATTCTCGGTTTTGATGCAATAGAGGAGCATAAACATATTTGTTCTGCTGTTGCACTTGAAACGACAACTGTCTGTTCAATACCTTACGATAAAATTAATGAAATTAGCTCGAAGATACCTGAACTTCAAGATCAAATAATGCGTTTAATGAGTCGGGAAATCACCAAAGAAAATAAATTATTGATAACCATTAATAAGCGTAGTGCGGAGGAACGCATTGCGACATTTTTAGTGAGTCTTTCATCACGTTTTCATAAACTGGGTTATTCTGCCAAAGAATTTAATCTACCTATGTCGCGTCAGGATATTGGTAACTATCTTGGTTTAACTATCGAAACGGTAAGTCGCTTGTTTACAAAATTTCAGAAAAGCGGTCTTGTCAAAATAGACAAGAAAACCGTGTCAATTGAAGACATGCAAACACTTCACGCGATTTGTGATGGATTTTCAGAAAAAGATAAAAGTTCAGTAAGCTCACTGAAAATATAAAACCACGTCATTTGGATGAGTTGCTAAAACTATCCCATGCTAGTTACCTTAATTATTGCGTTTAATCTTGGTTTGTTTAGTACCTTACATTGTGTCGGAATGTGTGGTGGTATTTTGACAACAATGATGCTTGCAGCACCTGAAGGAGAGCAGAAAAAAAAATTAAAAATATTTAATCGTAGTCTAGCTTATAATATCGGACGAATCAGTAGTTACTCAATTGCAGGGTTGTTAAGCGGCATATTGGGATTAAAGATTGCCGGTCTATTTCAAAACTTAAATGCGCATTTAATTTTACAAAGTATTGCTGCGTTAGTATTAATTATATTAGCGCTGAATATTCTTGGTGTACTCCCGTTTAAAAAGTTTGCCGAATCGATCGGCATGAAACTTTGGCAACATATTCAGCCATTAGGCAAACGCTTGTATCCCGTAAATTCATTATGGCGCGCGTTGTTGTTTGGTATGGTATGGGGTTGGTTGCCATGTGGACTGGTGTATTCCGCTTTGATATTAAGTTTAAGTACAGGTGCTCCTGTTGAAGGAATGTTAACGATGTTATTTTTCGGTTTAGGTACGCTTCCGGGAATGTTAGCTACCGGCTATTTTTCTGATTATTTAAATAAAGTAAAAGCTAATACGAAGTTAAGATTAGTTACTGCAACATTAATGATACTTATCGCAATCAGTCTGCCAGTCTCAACCTATTATTTTTCAACTCATCATGATCACTCCAGCTCGGAATCGATGTCACATCAGCATCATTAATATATGCTGAAAGCAGAAGATTAAATCTATATAATTAATGTCAGCTAACGACCCAAAGCAGACGTTAGTAAATTTGAATTGTTAGGAAAGTAAATGGATTTAATACCAAATCATCCAACAGCTATCGCAGTAATAATAGCGATATTAACAATGTTTTTTTCCAGTTTAATTCAATGGACATTTTTGATCCGCTTAAGGTCAAAGCATAACAGCCAATGGATTCACGCAGGCTCACCAACTATATGGTCGGATCAAAGCTTTATTAGCGCGTGGCCGACTATTCAATATTTAAAAAATAAACAGTATGTATTATCTGGTAATGCAGAAGGTATTAATTTTTGTGGCAAGTTTAGGTATCCAATGATTATCGGATACTGGACTACAATTATAGTCTTTGTAGCTGTGATAATCGTAGGAATTATTAATGGTTGGCCTCCATCGTGGAAACAAACCGAGTAAGGTAACAGTGTCCGCTTCTGGCCGATAGCGGAAGTATTATTGTTTTTAGTAGTGGTTCCGCTTTTGAATAGATAATTTATGCTTAAGAAGCTGCATCATCCTCTTCTTTAATATTTTCTTTATCATCATCCATCAAGATTTGATGTCCGTGGCCTTCCATGTCATCAAACTGTCCGGATTTAACCGCCCAATATAATGCGCCTGCCAGTAGTGCAATGAATACTAACGATACCACTATTAATAAGAATACAATTTCCATGATATTTATAAATAATCAGCCTTATTTATTCTGGAGGCATTAATCACAACGATTAATGAACTTAAGGACATGCCGAGCGCCGCCATCCACGGTGCAAGGTACCCCATTATAGCAAAAGGTAATGCGGTCACGTTATAAGCTATTGCCCAGATAAAATTTGTTTTGATAGTTCGATTTGTTTTTAATGTTATTTTTAACATTGTTTTTAAAGTGTCGATTCTGTTGTTTAAAAGTAGCATATCTGCATTGAGCTTGGTTATATCGCTTGCCGCAGTCATAGCGATTGCAACATCAGCTTGTGCAAAAGCAGGGGCATCATTTATTCCATCTCCTACCATGCCTATTTTATTACCTTGTTGTTGAAGCTTTTCGATGCTTTTTAATTTATCTTCCGGTTTTAATTCTGCCTGATATTCATTAATACCCAGTTTGTCTGCTACTTGTTTAACGATTGATTCATGATCGCCGCTCATGAGTATGATTTTTTTTCCTTGATGTTTTAAGTATTGAATTAAACTCATACTTTCTTCTCGAATTTCATCATTAAAATACAAAATAGCAATAATCGAATCCGTTGTCGCTAAAACAATTTTTCGTAAGGTGTTGTCCTGATTTTTATCGGTAATGCTGTTTTTACAATGATTATTTATAAATGCCTGTGTACCAATAAACCATTGCTTGTCGGTAATGCCAGTGATTCCTTCACCGGGAAAATTTTTAATATCACTTGCTTGTATTAAGGGTTTGTCTTTTACT
>JBFIIJ010000070.1:0-9157 GCA_041601315.1 Gammaproteobacteria bacterium | reverse complement strand
TAATGAGGTTAATAAAGAATCAATTGATCCAAGAAAGGCAAGAATCAGTGAATATTTAATAATGGCAGCAAATTCATCCACAGAAAAAACCGGTAGTTGCATACTTGGTAAACCGGTTGGTATCTCACCTATCACACTGGCATCTTTAAAAAACAGTACACCCATGATTGTGCCAACAATCAGAGCCAATAAAGGACCGGGGATATAACGCCCAATCTGCTTTGGTAGAAAACAAACTATCGCTAAGGCGATGAGGCCTAAGATCGATGCATGGTTTTGTATCTGGTTTATTAGACTCGGTATAGCCATGACTGAATGTAATACACCTTTTACTGATTCTGCGCCTACAAGCGGTGCCAACTGCAAGATAATGATGATACAACCAATACCACTCATAAAACCTGAGATAACGGGATAAGGTACAAGATTTATGAAACGACCAAATTTCAATACGCCAAAGAGTATTTGAAAAACACCACCTAACATAACAACGGTAAACGCCATTGCCGGGTTCCCGGCAAAATGCATGATGATGCCTGTCATCACTACCGTCATCGGGCCTGTAGGACCAGAAACTTGTGACGGTGTACCGCCAAAAATGGCAGCAAAAAAACCAACTAATATCGCTCCGTACATTCCTGCCAAAGGACCGGCACCAGAGGCAACACCGAAAGCAAGTGCAAGTGGTAAAGCAACAACCGCAGCGGTTAAGCCACCATAAATATCGCCGCGTAAATTATCGAGAGAAAAACCGTGTATGAAGCGTGTCATGACTTAATTATTATAGGTAATTTAAAAACGTGAAGATTACACAATATCTATTAGTATTAGAAATAATGATTTATCTTTTCTAGCATGGCATCAATATTTAAGTAATCCGGCTCAATTCTGATTTGCTGGCTTTCTATTTCCAGCAACAAACTCGGAAAGCTTGTCAAACCCAAACGGTGTGTTTGTTTTATTTCCTGACGTAATTCTTCATCTGTTTCTATTGATAGAATATCTTTTATGAATTTATCTTTATCCAAACCAATCTCGATAGCTAACTCAGTTAAGGTTGAAATATCAGACGGGTTTCGAGCTTGCAAATAATACGCTTGTTGAATAGCCCAGATCATTTCCAGATCAAATTCCAAACCTTGTTTTCTAGATGCTATAACTGCTCGACATGCAGGGTAAGTACTTCTTCGAGGTTTACATTGTTCCCAAAACTCGTGATTGAATTTCGTTCCCGGTACTTGCTCTTCAATTCTGCGCCAGTTTTCCTGAACATAGGCACGCGTTTCATCAGGCATAGGTTCATCACTATCCACAGCTAAACCACCAAGCAAACAAATCACTTCTATCTGATTTGGTAGCTCTGCTATCAATGCATCAAGTATTGGCCTAAACGCATAGCACCAACTACACATCGGATCGTACGCATAATAGAGTTTGGCAGTCATGCTAATAAGTTATAAATCAAATTCAGTATTCAGAATCTTCGCAACGGGATTATTTTTTAATGTTACGTATTTAGGCATGCCCTTTTCATAAGGAGGATAATCTTCACCTTCGATCAATGGTGTTAGATAACGACGACATGCATCAGTAATACCAAAGCCATCTTCAGTAATAAATTCCTTAGGCATCATCTTTTCAACGTTCGCGACATCTTCCAGTTTAGCTTTACCAATTTCCCAAACATACGGTTCATCTGATTTTCTAACTACCGTTGGCATAACCGCATTATCACCAGCAAGCGCCATTTCAACGGCAGCCTTACCTAATGCATATGCCTGTTCAACATCAGTCTTTGAAGCAATGTGTCTCGCTGCGCGTTGTAAGTAATCCGCCACCGCCCAATGAAATTTATGACCTAAAGCATCCTTCACCATATTCGCAACGACCGGTGCTGCACCGCCTAGTTGCGCATGACCAAACGCATCGCGAGTACCTTGCTCAGCTAAAAATTTTCCATCGGGCCAATGCGCACCTTCTGAAACGACAATAGAACAGTAATCATATTTATCTATCTTTTCTTTCACCTTATTAATGAAGGCTTCCTGATTAAACTCAACTTCAGGGAAAAGTATCACGACGGGAATATCATTATCTGCATCAGCCGCCAAGCCGCCCGCAGCAGCTATCCAACCGGCATGACGTCCCATCACTTCAAGCACGAATACTTTAGTTGATGTCTTTGCCATCGAACATACGTCGTATGACGCTTCGCGAGTTGATATCGCAATATACTTGGCAACCGATCCAAAGCCCGGACAAACATCCGTTATCGGCAAATCATTATCGACTGTTTTGGGCACATGAATCGCCTGAATAGGAAAACCCATTTTTTCTGAAATTTGAGAAATCTTATGACAAGTATCAGCGGAATCACCACCGCCATTATAAAAGAAATAAGCAATATTATGAGCTTTGAAAACTTCGATCAGACGTTCGTATTCAGCCTTACTTTCTTCCAAACCTTTTAATTTATAACGGCAAGAACCAAATGCACCGGATGGTGTGTGTCTTAATGCAGCAATATCCGCATCAGACTCCTTGCTGGTATCGATCAGATCTTCAGTTAATGCGCCAATAATGCCATTTCGACCAGCATAAACATTTGCGATCTTATCTGTATGTTGCCTCGCCGTTTCTATGACGCCACAGGCGCTGGCATTAATAACTGCTGTTACTCCACCAGATTGTGCATAAAACGCATTCTTGGCCGCTGCCATATTCTTGGTTCTCCTTAATATTTTTAAACGATTCGCAATAAAAGCGGTCTATTTGTTGTGATAGACTGCAATGATAAAACAAACGAGAGATAATGTGTTGTCACAAAATACAACACCACACTAGATTAATGCATTTTCCTATAAATATACGACAAGCTCATTTTAAGAGATCGCTTATTTCTCTTGTCCTATTACCGATCCTGACGTTTGCCGCGGGCAATACTGATTTACCCGATTTTGGAGATTCTGCAGGAAGTGTTATTTCACCGGAATTCGATCGTCGGCTTGGCAAATTGTTTCTTAATCAGGTAAGACATGTTGAGAAAGTGGTCAGTGATCCTGAAGTTGAGTCTTATATTCAGTCTATCGGTTATCAACTCGCTTCGCATAGTGACAATGTAGAACAATCCTTTACCTTCTTCGTTGTTAACAATCCTGCGATTAATGCGTTCGCAGGTCCAGGCGGAGTGATCGGCATAAATAGTGGCGTTATTCTTAATTCGACAAATGAAAGTGAGTTAGCTGCGGTAATGGCACACGAAATTGCACACGTAACACAGCGACATCTTGCCCGCATGTTTGAGCAGCAGAGCCTACTAAGTATCCCAACAGCAGCAGCGATGGTTGGCGCCATCATTGTTGCCGTTATGAACCCTCAAGCTGGTGCTGCAGCATTAACTGGCGTTGCCGGTTTAAGTGCTCAAAATCAAATTAGTTTTACTCGTGCTAATGAAGAAGAAGCTGATCGTGTCGGCATGCAAACGCTGGTAAGAGCTAATTTTAACCCTCGTGGTATGCCTGCATTTTTTGAAACATTGCAACGTATTTCACGTTACTCTCAAAGTGCAGCACCTGAATTTCTGCGGTCACACCCGTTAACCACATCACGTATTTCAGATTCAATAGCACGCGCAGAGTCCTATCCAAATAAAACCTATACCAACACTCACTCTTATGAGTTGATCCGCCATAAGTTATTAGTTGGCTCATTCAAGACAGCAAAAGAAGCGGCAACTCATTTACGCGAAGAACTAAATAAGAGCGAAGCTTCCGAAAAAGACAAACTGCCTATACGTTATGGTTTGGCTTATGCCTACATTGCTGACAATGATCCTGAACGAGCAGAACAACAAATTGAATATTTACTGAAAGATGATCCTGACGATATCGCTTATCTATTGTTAGCCGCAAAACATCAAACTGACCAATCAAATTATGATAATGCGTTTGTTATTTTCAAAAAAGGTTATCAACTTTTCCCTGATTACAAACCTGTCATTATGGCATACAGCCGAGCTTTACTAGATGTGAAAAAAGCAAAAGAAGCTCGAGATATTTTAAAAAATTATGAACGTCATTATTCGCATGATCTGAATACCTATTCTTTATTAGGTCAGGCTGAAGCCATGCTTGGCAACGAAATTGAAACTGCTTTTATACATGCTGAATATTATTTTCTGGCTGCCAACACCAAACTTGCGATTGATAAACTTAAATTTATTAAACAACAATACAAGCTGGATTATTATCAGGAACAACGTGCCACAGCACGTCTGGCTGATTTTGAATACGAGCTTGAACTGGAAGAAAACCTTAATTTATAACAATGTTACGTAGAGATATTCTTAAGTGCCTTTTGTCTGGCTCCTTTATCCTATCCGGTTTACTTAAACCTATCATTGCTTTAGCCAGATGGAATCAAACAGCATTCGATGCCACTGATTTCAATAATGCCATCAATAGTTACTTCCCAGACCAGCATTTTAGTGAAACGGATAAAATCAAAATCAGTGTTCATCCTGTAATTGAAAACGGCGCCGTCGTTCCTGTAAAAATCAATACTGATTTATTAAAGCCTGAATCCATCACCATCTTCGTTGATAAAAACCCAACCCCGTTAATTGCAAACTTTGATTTGTTTCCCGGGTGTTTAGGTTTTATTTCTACTCGTATTAAAATGGAACAGCCATCAAATATTATTGTAGTAGTGAAAGCTAACGGTAAATTTTTTACAACAAAAACATTTGTTGAAGTTCATGAAGGTGGTTGCTCGTAATGGCCTCTTCAATTCGAATAAAAACAAAAACCAGAGACAACATCACAACGGTTCGCGCCATCCTTCGTCACCCGATGGAAACCGGTTTTAGAGTTAGCGAAGAATCAGGAGAACTTGTGCCAGCACATTTTATTAAACTCGTTACTGTTAAACATAATGATAAAATTGTTTTATCCTGTGACTGGAGCCGCGCTGTTTCTAAAAACCCTTATCTGTCGTTTATGTTTGAAGGCGCTAAAAGCGGAGACAAACTCGAATTAAGCTGGATTGATACTCAAGACAAGTCCGATACTTTTGAAACACTGATAGAATAATCAGGATAAACTAACCACACTAATTATTTCAATGCGTGCTATTTTTGTATTTTTCTTATTTGTCGTACTCGCCTTTCTTGTCGGCGCAGTACTGGCCTACCCATTAAAGTTGTTACTTGATCCTGCGTTAGCACTAGCCTTTAGAAAGTACCTTACTTATGCCACATTAATTAGTGGCTTGATCATCAGCGGCATTTATTTGCAACTATATAATTTACTTTCATTCAAAGCATTTGGTTATAACGGAAAATTTATTACATTTTTAAAAGGCATGTTTAACGGCTTTGCCTATGGCTTAAGCATCATGTTATTGATCGAAATTATTTTGTTTTTACTCGGCATACATGAAATAGATAACACTCGTAACTACACATTAGCATCTGTTTCACTTCTTCTAGGCAAAGCAGTCATTATGGGGCTTTTAATTGCGACAGTTGAAGAATCCATATTTCGTGGCGCATTATTTACCGGACTTTACAAACAAACAGGGGCGGTAATTGCAACACTCTTTTCCAGTCTAATGTATGCGGCCGTACATTTTGTCCGCTATATGGATCTTCCCGCAAATACAGATATAGGCTGGTTTACCGGACTGTCAATGATGCCTGAAGCATTCCGACGTTTTCATGAGTGGTCGATACTGGATTATTTCCTAACTTTATTTATCTTTGGTGTGCTGCTTGCGTTATTGCGCCTTAAACATAAAAGCATTGCAGCCTGCATCGGTGTTCATACAGGCATTGTCATGCTAATAAAGGTATCTGATTACGCCACCAACAGGACTTATGGTGGAACATATGATTACCTGGTTAGCCAATACAACTCAACCTTTGGCTGGATCAGTTTTATTGTTATCTTTTTATTTACGTTATTTTACTTTGTAAAAATACAAAAAAAATTAAAGTAATATATTTTTTACTGAATAACATCAGGATGAAATAATAACTCTCCGTTAACTTTAAAATCTCGTATTAATCCTTGACCTTCTTCTCCACGAATAAATTCAGAATATTTTCTCGCTAGATCTATTTTTGTATGCGGGTGCTTTTCAGGATTAACCATAATGACATGATAAGGATTAAATAAGATCTCATCATTTTCAAACAACACTCTTAATTTCATTTTATCTTTATATGCCAGATAAGTGCCTCTGTCTGTAAGAGTATAAGCTTCTTTATCATCTGCTATCCTTAAAACAACACCCATACCTTGACCTACAGCAAGATACCAACCGCCTGATGGTTCATCACCAACCATTTTCCATAGATTTTTTTCTTTTTTATGCGTTCCAGAATCATCTCCGCGTGAAACAAAAATATGCTTCTTCTCTAATAACCTCGACATAGCTTCTTTAATGTTTTTTGCATTTTTAATATTCGCCGGATCGCTTTCAGGACCGACAATAACAAAATCATTATGCATCACCGGTTCACGTTCTACGCCGAAACCTTCATCAACAAATACTTTCTCAGCACCGGGAGCATGAACAAGGATTAGATCGACATCACCATTTTTACCTAAACGAATTGCTTTACCAGTCCCGACTGAAATGATATCCAGTTTTACACCGTAATTTTTTTCAAATGGCGGATTCAATACTGCAAGCAAGCCCGAATTGTCTGTGCTTGTTGTTGTTGCCATTTTTAATCGCTCAACATCTGCAAAAGAATAAAATGAAATGCTCAACAATAAAATTAAAAAACAGAATGATAAAAATTTCTTCATAAATAGTACTTTCCTTTAAATCTATTAATACCTAAACAACTAGAATTCAACTTGTGCGCGCATCTGAAAAGCCTCCGGCTCATCACCATCTCCTGCTCCGCCATTTACATCCAATACATTGATATAATTCGCGCTCATTCGAATATTATTCGTAGCAAACCAGTTCAGACCTAAACTAAAGTTTTGTGCGTCTCCACCTGTAATATCAGCATCATTTAAATCAACACTGCTAAAACGCATCGCCAATTGCCATGCACCGATACCGCCTTTGCCAACGATAGATTTTGGTTTGATCTTTCCATACTCACCTTTGTTTGCAATATAACTACGCACGTCATCAGTCAAGAACCAACTACCTTCAAGATAATAACCAGAGAAATCAAGATCCGAGAGTGTTGATGAGTCACGATCTATATCAACATAATAGTATTCACTCTGTAATGAAAAGGGACCATATGTATAAGCTGCTTCAGCAACCGTACGTAAATTCGAATCAGCGTTGATTGAACCGGTACTCACTTCACGCACATTAGTAACATGTGATTCAGGTCGCTCACTAAACGATATAGTATCGATTGAACCACTATCACGATATGAAGCTGATGCACCCAGATGCAAATGCTGTTTATCATTAAGAATGGGCGCGTATGTTGCACGTCCAGTTAGTGCAAAACCTTCGTCTTCATCACCACTGGCACCATCAATTCCTTCGCCAAATAAACCCGCATTAAAACTCCAATTATTGCCACCGCGACTTGCTCCAATACCTATTCCACGTCCGGGTGAAAATACATTCGGCAAACCACGTTCAATTAAAGTTGAATACTTGGAACTCGTCATATTTTGTAAACCAAAAGGTTCTTTAAAATGACCCACCGTTATCTTCCAGGGTAATCCAGCGTATTGAATATAAGCATCTGCAATACCTGCGCTTCCCGTATTCACAAAGTCATACTGCAATTTATAATTCCATGCTTCCCATAATTTACCCTGAACAAATAAACGAGCACGGCGCATTTCTGTTCCATCATTCTGTCGGCGCACATCTTCAGCGTATGTTGCTGCATCCGCCTGTATCCGGCCTCCGACGCGAAAACTAAAATCACCATCTCCCGATTCAACCTCAAACTTATCCTTCATTGTTATTTTTGCCTGATTTTTTTCCTGCTTCTTTGTCGCAACTTTGACTTCATCCTGAACCATTTTTTTTACTTCTTCTTTTGCTACAACAGGAGATTCTTTTGTTTCATCTTGTTCTGCAGCCTTAATTACTAAATCATAAACATCTTTAGTAATCGTCCCATTCTGTTCAAGCGCCTTCAACAACTCGACTAATGCCTGGTTTGTGCCTGCCTGCGCTACTGGCGCTGACAGGAATACAAACACCCATAAGAATAAAGAAATAAGCCTTGTTATTTTCATTGCAGAAGCCCTCTCTGAAAAATATTTATGTAATTAATTGCATATATGATTTTTATAGTTGAAGTATAGTAATGATTATTTAAAATAATTAAACATGCATTATTCTACATATTATGAAATTTGATTTTGATATTCGTTGGGTAGTCTCTGATTCGGAACGAGAATTAGATAACCGCTTGTTGCAACTGTTAGCAAACATTAACTCTACCGGCTCTTTACAAGCCGCCGCTATCGATATTGGGATATCTTATCGTACAGCATGGGAAATTATTCGTTATTGGAACGAGGCTTTTCATGCGCCTCTTTGTGTACTGGAAAGAGGTAGGGGCACTAACCTGACGCAGCTAGGTCAAAAATTGATAGAGACGAAACATGCAATTGATACAAATTATGCTGATGCATTACATATTACGGCCATACATCTGAATAGAGAAATCGATGAACTAGTTGGCCAAAATAATAAAATGAAAAAAATCACCGCATATACCAGCGATGATTTAGCAATCAATTTTTTACAAGAGGTATGTGATAAGAAGAAAAGCCTTAATATAGATTTTAGTGCACGAGGTAGTCTCGATGCCCTGAAACAATTACAGTCCTCTAAATACAATATCGCCGGGTTTCATTTTCCTGCCGGAGATCTCGCAAAAAAGCTGGCTCCTGAATATGCACAATTGCTTGATGACAAAAAACACCTTTTTATACATCTTGCTACCAGGCAACAGGGATTAATATTTAAACCTGCTCTATCAGAACATATAAAAGGGATTAATAGCCTTACACGTCGCTCAATAAAATTTATCAATCGACAAAGAGGTTCAGGCACCCGTGCGATTTTAGACCAATTGATTAAATTAAAAGCGATTAATAAAAATGATATTAATGGATACAGAAACGAAGAGTTTACGCACACTGCTGTT
>JBFIIJ010000069.1:0-9164 GCA_041601315.1 Gammaproteobacteria bacterium | reverse complement strand
CTTTAGCTAAATCCTTTGCAACGCCATAACCATTCTCGTGAAAAACACCGAGATTAAATTGGGCCTGCGCAACATTTTGCTCTGCTGCTTTGTTAAACCATTTCAGTGCAGTGGCATAATTTTTTTCTTTGCTTTGACCAAAGGCATACATAACGGCAAGACTATATTGTGCATTACCGTGTCCTTGCTCAGCTGCAGCATCAAATAATTTTGCTGCTTTAACATAATCTTTAGGAATGCCTATTCCGCGGTAGTACATTAAACCAAGATTAAACTGTGAATCAGCAATACCTGCATTGGCTGACATTTCCCACCATTTTGCCGCTTCAATATAGTTTTGTTCTACGCCCTGACCCTGGAAATACTTTACGCCAATGTCATGCTGGACCAAAGGAACACCTTGTTCGGCTGCCATTCGGTACCATTTAATTGATTCAGAAGAACTTTTTTCCACGCCATGACCGTAGTCATACATCAGTCCTAAAGTAATTTGTGCCTGGGAGTTTCCTTCTTCTGCTAAAGGCTTAAGAATTTTTAATGCAAGTTCATAATCCTGACTGAGATAGGCTTGTTTACCTTCTTCATAGGTCGCGGCATGAATCGAACAGGAGAAAAAAAAGAATAGACAAAAAAGATGACGAAAAATATTCATCCATGAATAATTACCGTTTGGGGCTTGTCCTAAAATCGAGTTCATATAATTTCCAAAGTAACGGGAAAACTGATTGTAGATGCTATTCTATGCCATTGTTTTTGCAAGAGTGAATATTTCTTCAGCATCAAATAATTGGTCATTACTTTCAAACAATTTATCAATGCAAGCTCTATGTAATGCCAATTTTAAGGTTCCAAACCCAATTGCACCCCAAATAATTTTTCCATGTCTATCCTGACCTCTGTCCATCATGTCGGTGCCGCCAATGCCTATTGGTGGTGTTGCATTAGCATCCGCCATGAGCTGAATATTACTATTATTTTCCCAGTGTTCTGCTTTTAATAATTCAATGCCTGCAGCACCGGTGGCAAAAACAACTTGCGCATCTTCGATCAATTTTCCTCTGGCATCGCAATCTACTGCTTCAGCTGGAGTGATATCGACATCAAAACTGCTCTTCATGTCTGCACATGCTTGTTCCGAACGTTTCATTTGGCGTGAACTGACAATCACTTCGCTAGCGCCTTCTTTAGCCAGCATAATTGCTGCGCGTTGCCCTACGGGGCCGGTGCCAGCTAATACAACTGCTTTTTTACCTTTAATTTCGCCACTAGTTAATAATTTAGCGACACCGGCAGCAGCGGTAGTGTTACTGCCATTACTGTCGAGCATGACTGATACTCTAAAATCAGCAAAAAAGTTTCTTTGAACTGCTTTAAAGAGTTTTTCACCTGCGACCATATCGCTACCGCCCACAAATAAAGCCGTGTATTTTTTCTCTTTAGGGGAACGGGTAAAAATTGCGCCTTCCACTAGTGGTGTGACGTTCTCTGGAGTGACATTACCATGCCCGATGACGTGGTCGGCACCACCATCATAAGCAACAACGGTATCGAATACGGCTGGATGAGCATCAGTATCTAGTTGGAAAAGCAGCTTTTTCATTATTCTTAATTCCTATGGAAATTATTCTGTATAAATAAAGATCACATAATCAATATGTTACATGATAATCGAGTGTATTATCTCAGAATGGTCAGTTCAAAAAACGCATAAGGTACCTGATGCGGGATTATGCGACAAGCTACGAGTAGATTTACTGAATTAATAACGTTACTAAAATTTCCCGTTTTAACGACGACTAGCATATAATCGCCGTCATTTTTGATATCTCTGGGGGAAACACATGATAAAAGATATGACAATTCAGACCTTTTTAGATGAATTGGCAAGCAAGTCATCGACACCAGGTGGTGGTGGTGCGGCTGCCGTTTCTGGTGCTATGGGCGCTGCTCTCATCAGTATGGTTGCAAATTTTACCATTGGTAAAAAAGGCCATGAAGATGTGGAAGATGAATGCAAAGAGATTCTGGCTAAGTCAGAGCAATTAAGATCTGAATTAACCGATGCTATCAAAGATGATGTCGATGTTTTCAATAGAGTGATGGCGTCATACGGCATGCCTAAAGAAACCGACGACGAAAAAGCAGCGCGTTCAGCCGAAATTCAGGCCGCTTTAAAAGAGGCAACCGATGTTCCGCTTCAATGTGCCAAATTGTGTAGAGAAGTGATTAACCTTAGCCAGCCTATCGCTGACAAAGGTAATAAGAATGTTATTAGTGACGCTGGTGTTGCCGTATTGGCAGGATATGCAGGATTAAGAAGTGCAGCGTTAAATGTTTATATCAACATCGGTGGTATTAAGGACAAGGAATTCGCTGATGACCGTCGTCAGCAATTAGAAACATTGTTGAATGGTATGGATGTTTTAAAGGAAGAAATTTACGAACTGGTTAAGAGTAAGCTTTAATTATTTTTCCCATGCGTATTAGTCTTAAAGATTAATACGCATGGAAAAATCAATGGCCTGAATGTGTTTAGTCAGTGCACCAATCGAAATGTAATCCACACCGGTCTCAGCAATAGCACGTATACTTTGTTTATCAACATTGCCTGATGCTTCCAGTTTTGCGCGACCTTTTGTTATTAAGACGGCTTTAATTAATTCTGCAATATTAAAATTATCTAGCAGTATTTGATCCGGTTCTGCTTTAAGCGCTTCTTCTAATTCTTGTAAAGATTCCACTTCAACTTCGACAGGTACATTTTTTTGTTTAGCTTTAGTAATGGCTTCTGTAATGCCTCCGGCGGCAATGATGTGGTTTTCCTTGATTAAAATAGCATCATAAAGTCCAGCACGATGATTCATTCCGCCACCACAGGTCACTGCATATTTTTGTGCGAGACGTAAACCAGGTATTGTTTTTCGTGTATCAAGTATTTTAGTGTCAGTGTCTTTTATTAAGATAACAAAACTGGCAACTGAAGTTGCTGTCGCTGAAAGTGTTTGCAAAAAATTTATGGCGCTTCGCTCTCCGGTTAATATTGAACGTGCAGAGCCATGAAGTTCACACATTTTTTGATCAGGTGTAATGACATTGCCATCTTCGACGTACCAGTCTATTTGAATGGAAGAGTCTAGTTGCTTAAAAACTTCATCGAACCATTGTCGGCCTGCCAAAGTGGCATGTTCTCTTGTGATGAGTGTTGCTGAAGCAGTTGCATTCTCAGGGATCAATTCTGCAGTAATGTCGCCGGAACCAACATCTTCGTTCAAAGCCGTTTTTACATTGGCAATAATTTCGTCTTGAGTGATTACCATGTTGCGCTTTTATTATTAAAGTATTGTCGGGTTTTACTAAACACGACAGGACTGAGTAATAGTATCGCAACTAAATTTGGCAAAGCCATCAGTCCATTGAGGACATCAGCAAAAGTCCAGACTAAAGCTAACTCCTTATAGGAACCGAAGAAAATAGCAGCAATCCATAAGATGCGATACGGAGCAATGATTCTCGTACCAAATATATATTCAGCACTACGTTCGCCGTAATAACTCCAGCCCAGTATCGTTGTGAAAGCAAATAACACCAGCCCAATACTAACTACATACTCACCATAACCAAATAGTCCTGTTGAGAAAGCCTGAGAAGACAGACTTGCGCCGTTTAGACCGCTATCCCATGAGCCAGTGAGTATGATGACAAATGCAGTAAGACTACAAATTATAATGGTATCGATGAAGGTGCCGAGCATAGCGACCATACCTTGTTTTACCGGATCATTAGTTTGTGCTGCAGCATGTGCGATAGGTGCGCTGCCAAGACCGGCTTCATTAGAAAAAATACCTCGAGCAAAGCCCCAGCGAATGGCCATCCAGATTGAAGCACCAAGAAAACCGCCACTCGCAGCAGAACCGGTAAATGCACTTTTAATAATCAGCAAAATTGCATCAGGCATTTTTTCGATATTTAAAATAACGACAATCACCGCCGCAAGGATATAAGCCAGTGCCATGAAGGGAACAAGTTTTGCAGCGACCTGGGCAATTCGTTTAACACCGCCGATAATAACCAGAGCAGCCAGTGTGGCAATGATTACTCCAGTGAGTTTTTCTGGAACATTAAAATTTGAATACATGACATCAGCAACGGAATTAGACTGCACCATATTACCAATGCCAAATGCAGCGAACATGGCAAAAAAAGCAAATAACGTTGCCATCCAGCGCCAGTTATCACCCAAGCCATTCCGAATGTAATACATTGGGCCACCGACATAATTACCCAGCTCGTCTGTTTCACGATAACTGACAGCAAGAACTGCTTCGGCATATTTTGTTGCCATGCCAAATAAGGCAATAACCCACATCCAGAATATAGCGCCGGGCCCACCAAAATAAATTGCCGTTGCAACACCAGCAATATTACCCGTGCCGACAGTGGCTGATAGTGCTGTCATTAATGCCTGAAAAGGGGTGATATCACCTTCGATATGTGAAGTTTCTTTTCGACCTTGCCACAAGGTTTGGAAGGCAAGCGGAATCTTTCGCCAGGGCATGGCGTAAAGTCCGATAGTGAGATAAATGCCGACGATAGCTAATAAGGGGATGAGTAAAAACTCTCCCCAAATAATACTACTAAGCGTGTTCAGTTTGTCCTGTAACCACGGCATATTATTATTCTCGTTGCTTGCTTAAGTGATTGATAAAGTGACAGTTTAATCTCTATTCATCAATATTGTCTAATTAGCAGTTGATCGCCTTCCTGAGAAAAATGAAGGTGTTTTAGAAAACTCATGCCCAAAAGGATTTCATCACCTTCAAAATAGGGGTTTATATTGGCGCTAACGTTATGTAATTCTATCGGACCAAGGCTCACTCGTTCGAGCTTCGTCGCGTAAACATCAATCTCCCCATTGGCTGTATCGGCAAGGAATTTTACTCCGGCCTTCAGTTTTAAACGTTGTGCAATTTTTTCCGGAATACTAATATCGGTGGCACCTGTATCGATCATGAATACCACAGGTTTACCATTAATCATGCCGTTTGCGACGTAGTGTCCGTAACGGTTTCGTTGTAACTGAACTTCCTTACTAATATTAGTTTGATTTAAAGCAAGGTTTTGATTCGGATTATTTTGTTTATCCAGATAATTGGAAAAAAGCATTGTCATTAAGCCAATAGCGACAATCCAGCCGAGGGTAACCATGCCGCTGCCTAAACGTTTTTGAAAATTTTCTTCACTCATTTAATTAAGATTTTGTCATAAATGCCGCTATAAGTGTTATCAAAACGGCTTTTTTAAGATTATGACTCAAATTAAATATCGATTTGTTAGCTCTTTGATAGCGGTCTTCTTCAGTTTAATGATGACAATGTCATTTGCTGCGGAAGAAAAGCTGGATGAGAAAACGAAAGAATTGAATTTCTATACAGCGGCCAAGCAAGGACGTTTGAGTCAGGTTAAGGCAATGTTGTCAGCGGGAATCAATGTTAATTCTAAAAATTCAGTGGGGCGTACGGCATTAATGAGTGCGGCATACTACGGAAACAAAAGCATTGTTCAGGAACTGGTGGCCGAAGGCGTTGATGTTAATCTGGCAGATGAACAGGGAAAGACAGCTTTAATGTTGGCCATCGCTAATAGACGTATGGAAATTGTTAATGTTTTATTGAATGCTGGAGCAGATGTCACACTCGCAGATAAAAAAGAAAAAACAGCACTGACAATGGCGGAAAAAACCAAGGACAAAAAACTCATTAAACTTTTAGAATCAGCGTCTGAGTGAGCTAGTCATAGACTAAACGTACGCCTGCAAAAATATGTCGTTTATCTGCTGTGTAGTAATTGCGAAAGCTTGTGCGTTTAATTATTTCTTTTGAGTATTTGCTGCCACCCCGCAATACATAATGTTTTTCATCAAAGTAAGGAACCGAATAACCTTCGTAAGGATAAGGTGAAAAGTTTTTGTAAGGATAGAAAGTGTTATTGCACCATTCCCATGCGTGTCCACTTTGATGCAAATCATAATTTACCGAAGCAACTTCCCATTCATGTTCATGTGGCAGGCGAGCGCCACACCAATTGGCAAATGCTTCTGCTTCAAAATAACTTAAACCATAAACAGGATTATTTTCTCCAAGTGAATAAGCACCATCATTATTAACACCATAGAAAACGTCTTCATTTTGAAGTCGCCAATGATGTGGATGCTTGTGTTGAGTTAAATTAATCCATTGCCAACCTTCATCCGACCAACATGCTTTTTCAGAGTAGCCTCCTTCATAAATGAATTGTAAATATTCACTGTTACTTACAGGATGAGAAGAAATAGTATAGTTACTTATTTCAATCGAATGTTCTGGTTGTTCGTTGTCATAAGTAAGTTTTTTATTGTTTGAACCAACGCG
The DNA here is from genome assembly GCA_041601315.1 of Gammaproteobacteria bacterium. Classification (GTDB taxonomy): domain Bacteria; phylum Pseudomonadota; class Gammaproteobacteria; order Eutrophobiales; family Eutrophobiaceae; genus UBA7359. Next base: position 2,757 of record JBFIIJ010000069.1, on the reverse strand, counting down.
GTATGTGCCTGTTTCAATGGACAGTGTGTTTGAAATTATTTTTTTAGGTTTTAATTTTGTCGCATTAGTAAACACGTCTTTTAATTGTTGTAGCTGCATTTCTGTTAATACCATGCGCATCGTTTCACTATGTTGCGAATAATGTTGTATTAGAAAGTAAACGAGATAATTGTTTTCTAATAAATGATGCGAGTTGTTATCAATAATTTCTGCTTCGAGTAAGTCGAGATTATCTGATTGGGTCTGCTTTGCCCATTTCAGTAATTCAGTTTTGTCTGGCAAAGCCGAACTTCGTGATGGCTTGTGGCTTAATTCCGGAACGTATAGCGACTTTAGTGAATCATCAATAATTTGCTGACCGATCAATTGTTCTCTAATCCAATAGGATTCAGTATAAATGCAATGACCAAGGTGCCAGCCGATGGGACTTAAGTCGGGGTGGAATTGTTGATGATAATTACTTTCAGAAATAGAACTGACAATATTAACAACTTCATTTTGTAAAGACTGTAATTCTTCGAGCAGTTTTTTCATAAATCAAATTGATTGATAACACTCGAATCATTAAAAATAATCAGACTATGTTCAGCAAAGGCTAACCATTCGTCATTTGGTGTTAGTGGTTCTGATGCTATCCGTACATTATCATTACCAAGTGAGTAGTAAAGGCTAGGGCATTTGCCATTCAATGCATGACGACTAGCATATAAAAACTCACCGTCACTGATCACAAGATTTAATAATGCAGCCACTTTGTCAGCACAAACTGAGTGCAGATCTTTCATCATGCTTAAGATGGCATCGGACAATGATGTTTGTGTCAGTAAGTTTTGCTGTAACAGAGCAAACAAATAAAGTGAGTCGCTGTTGCCATTAATGTCAGCACTGATATCGTTGGATAGAATATCGAGAAATTTACTTTTTATTTCTTTATCAAAAGGCTTAAGACAGCCATTATGAGTAAAAATCACTCCATCTTTTATAAACGGTTGAGTGTTAGCTTCACTAATACCTTGTCCTGGAGTCGCACTACGAACATTTGCCATCCATTGTCTACTACTGAGAGAGCGCCCAAGACCTTCAAGATTGGTATCCGACCATACAGGTAATACATTTTTATATGTGCATGGCTCACTGTCACTTGCCAACCATGCAATACCATAACCATCAGCGTTTAATGTGCCGTCTTGCATTTCATTTGGTGCCCAGGACTGTTTAACTAGACTGTGCTCAGGTTCAAGCAAAAACTGAGACAGGGTGATTTCGGCTCCAAGATAAGCGGCTAATCGACACATTAAATTTTCTCTTAAGGTATTTGTTACTGTTATAGTTAAGCTTAACAGGCTAACAAAGGCATTGAAATTGAAGCAAGTAGATTATCAAATTGATGAGCAAGGAGAATGGTTATCTGGAGCACGTCTTATACCATCGCCTAATTGCGATGATCGGCCCAATGCTTCGGAAATTGATTTGTTAGTCATACATGGGATTAGCTTGCCACCGAGAGAATATGGCGGTGATTTTATTAATCAGTTATTTACAAATACATTGGATAAAGAGGCACATCCGTATTTTAAAGAGATTCATCAATTACGCGTATCGTCGCATTTATTGATTAATCGACAGGGAAATGTGACGCAATATGTTCCTTTTATAAAACGTGCCTGGCATGCTGGCGAATCTGCTTTCTGTGGCCGCAGTCAATGCAATGATTTTGCCATTGGTATAGAACTCGAAGGTTGTGACGAGGAAGCTTATTGCGGAATTCAATATGAAATACTTGCTCAAATTACGAATTTAATCTGCCAACGCTGGCAGAAAATTACAAAAGATCGTATTGTTGGTCATAGTGATATTGCACCTGGTCGGAAGACCGATCCAGGGCCAGCTTTTGATAAAGACTATTATTTTTCATTACTAAAACTATGACGCTAATTTTTATTCTTATTGCACTTGGTCTGGATTTTTTTCTAGGCGGCCTTGAACGCTACCGAAATTATAATTGGTTTATGGCCTTGTTTTATTTTATGGAAAAACGATTGGCACATTATAAGTTTTGGGATGGATCTTTCGGATTGCTTGCTTTACTAGCAGTACCGGTTTTAGCTTTGTTTATTATTATCTCCGCTTTAGATCATTGGTCGTCAATATTAGAAGGTGTCTTTACCCTTCTTGTTTTAATTTATTGTCTTGCTCCAGAAGCTTTAGACAATCGACTGGATTACTTTATTACTGCAATCGATGAAGGTGATACAGAAACGACATCTACCTTAAGTGATGAATTAATAGATTTAACAGTGATAGATGAAGACGATACAAATGAGACTGCCGTAATCAAGTCTGTTTTTGTTGAAGCGCATAAAAGGAGTTTTGCTGTTATTTTCTGGTTTCTTATTCTTGGTGTGGTGGGTGCTTTATTGTATCGACTCGTAGATGAGTTAAATGATGAACTAAACGAAATTCACGGCGGCTTTGCTGATAGCACGAATATTCTTTTAAAAATTCTTGAATGGCCATCATCAAGAATTATGATCATTGGACTGGCGTTAGCAGGTAGTCTGGTCGATGCTTTTTCTGGATGGCAGCAATCTGAAGAACTATCTTTTGACGTTAACAATAAGGTATTAAGCGAAGCTGGTATGGGCGCCTTGCAGTACATGCCGGATATCGATGTTCCAGAAAGAGAAAAGTCTTATTGGATTGGTGAAATAAAATCATTAATTAATAGAACATTGATTATTGCTCTAGCAGTACTAG
>JBFIIJ010000068.1:0-9189 GCA_041601315.1 Gammaproteobacteria bacterium | reverse complement strand
TGGCCGAAAGCGGAAACTATAATTTAAGGTCTTGCGAACGCATAAAAAAGAATAATCATCGTCGACGCAACTGTTGTTCCTACACCTGCTTCTATTAAAAGAATACCTAAATGTTGCCCTGACACAGGATCTGTTGCTAGTACATTGTAATTAAGAAATTCACCGCCCAATAACATACTAGCTACACCAACTCCGGCGTAAAGCAGCACACCAAATGCAGCAAGACTTCTAACTAATCCGGGATGCACAACTTCACGTAAGCTATCTACACCATAAATAATGCCATACAAAATAAAAGCGGCGGCAAAGATAACACCAGCCTGAAAACCACCACCGGGACCGTAATCACCATGAAATTGCACATACAATGCAAACAACATGATCAATGGAATCAATATACGGGCAACAACGCGAAGTACCAGATGATGTTCCATTAGTAATCGTCTTCCTCTAGTAAACCTTTTTTATTTTTTCGTCCGCGACCAAGCAACATCAAGATACCAATGCCGGCTGTAAAGATAACGGTGACTTCACCGAATGTGTCATAGCCACGATAACTTGCCAAAACTGATGTGACTAAATTAGGAATGCCAATTTCAGTCGCGGAATCTTCAATATATTTTCCCGCAAGATACGTTTGTACTGGATTATTTGCATCACCAAATACAGGAATATCGTGAAGCCCATAAATTAATAAGCTTCCAGTAATTAAAACGATAATTAATCCCGGAACAGAAACTTTAACTTCCGTCTTTTCTTCAAAGCCAGTCAAAGCTAATGTGCCAAGAAATAAAATGGTGGCAATACCTGCACCGACAGAAGCTTCTGTAAAGGCCACATCAACAGCATCAAGACAAACAAAAAGTGACGCCGTCAATAAACTATAAATACCGGTTAGCATCGTTGCGGCAAAAAGATTTCTTTGTTGGTTAACTGCTAATGCCGCAATAACTAACAAACAAAGTAAAATAATATTAATGGCAATTACTGTCATGACTCATCCTTGTCTAACACAGGTTCTAAGCCTCCATGCAATGCTGATTTAGCCAAAGCATGTGCAGCAGCAGGAGTCGTAATCAAAATGAACATCATGATTAAAAATAATTTCACGCTAACCAGAGTGAATCCTGAATAAAGCATTAATCCAACGAGAATGAGCATCGTTCCCATGGTGTCGATAATACTTGCGGCATGTAGTCGCGTATAAAAATCCGGCATACGAAAAACACCGACTAAGCCAATAATAATGGCTAATGCACCAGTAATGATAAAAATACCACTCAGAATAGTAATTATATTACTCATATATCAACTTCTTCATTTATATGAGAACTACGACCCATATCACCGTATTCAAAAAACTTTAAGATAGCGATAGTGGCTATGAAGTTAATTAATGCATAGACCAAAGCTATATCTAGAAACTCGGGGCGTTCAGTTAAAAAACCGAATAAGGCAATGAACAATACTGTCACGGTACCAAAAATATTAACCGCAAGTATTTTGTCATAAACAGTCTTGCCGATTATTGCCGAGATCAAAGCCAATAACATCGCGAATAAAATCATATAGGTTGCAACTTCAAACATAGGCTTGTTCCGACTGGCTTATTCTTTTATCCATATCACCTGTCGCTAATCCTTCAACTCCTATTTCAGACAAGGCATGAACTTCAATATTATCACCCTCAACATCTATTGAAATCGTTCCCGGTGTTAAGGTGATTGAATTTGCATATACGATTTTTCCAAACTCACTAAATTGAGAAGACTTAACCGTTACCCATCTTGGACTTATGGGTAAGCTTGGATTTAATATTCGTTTACAAACATCAATATTTGATTTCAGTATTTCAATAACCAACCAGAAGCTATACGGAATATATTTCATAAATCGAATAAAGGTTTCTGGTTGGTCATATGCGATTAAATTCATGCGTAAACTAATCAGGGTAACCGATAGAATGGACACCAATCCAAGAGACAATATTAGTGTCGTATAATGTCCCGACAGCAATAGCCATAAGATGACTAAAGTAACAAACAAACTGGCGATATGATAAAATTTATTTCGATCTAACATCTTGTCTATTATCCTGACACCCAGACAACAATCAAGACACAATTTAAGATCATAGTTAAAGCCAAAAAAGTAAGGAATCACGATGCAGTGGAAACCCAATGCAACTGTCGCAGCAATAGCTGAAAAAGACGGTCGCTTTCTTTTAGTCGAAGAGAATATAAACGAAAAACTGGTATTTAATCAGCCCGCCGGACACCTTGAACATGGCGAAACGCTAATCGAAGCCGTTAAACGTGAAGTATTGGAAGAAACCGCATGGGAATTTGAACCGGAATATCTCGTCGGTGTTTATTTATATCCGAACCCTAATGATGCAGAAATCACCTATTTGCGATTTTGTTTTTATGGACATTGCGGTAAGGAACATAAAGGACAAGCATTGGATGACGGCATTTTACGTGCAGCATGGTTAAGTCCTGAAGAAATTGAAAACGAACGTGATCGTATGCGTAGCCCATTGGTAGCTCGTTGTATTAGTGATTATCTGAAAGGAAATCGTTATCCTTTGGATATTATCCATCATCACCTATAAATAGGATAACTTTAAAAATAGTGATTTTTTCGTGAGAGCAAGAAAGCACCGCACGGAAAACCACAATGTATAATTAATACATGAGGATTTGAGTACGGAGCTGACGCAGCTATCGCGAAAAAAGTGCATTTTAAAAGCTATCCTATGACTAATACATCAAACAAAATCATTGTCGGCATCTCCGGCGGCGTCGATTCCTCAGTGACAGCAATGTTACTAAAAGAACAGGGCTATAACGTTGAAGCGTTGTTCATGAAAAACTGGAATGACCAATCTGAAGACGGTGCCTGCATGTGGGAAGCCGATGTCGAAGATGCCATGATGGTTTGCGATAAACTGGATATCCCCTTAAACACAGTCGATCTCTCATCCGACTACTGGGACAACGTATTCAAAAATTTCCTGACCGAATATAAAAACGGACGTACACCCAATCCCGATGTATTGTGTAATCAGGAAATAAAGTTTAAAGCCTTTCTGGAACACGCTGAACAACTAGGTGCAAACAAGATAGCAACCGGACACTACGCACGCATTAGTAACGAAAATAATTCATACCAATTATTAAAAGGCCTGGATCAAAATAAAGATCAAAGTTATTTCCTTTGTAGACTAAATCAAAACCAATTAGAAAAAGCCTTATTTCCTATTGGTGAGTTAGAGAAGCCTGATGTACGAAAGCGCGCTGAAGATGCCGGCCTAATAACACACGATAAAAAAGACAGCACCGGTATTTGTTTTATTGGCGAACAACCTTTTCGTCAATTCCTAAGCCGTTATATCCCTGCTGATCCAGGCCAGATTAAAACAACCGAAGGTCAAACTATCGGCGAACACGAAGGTGTCTTTTATTACACGCTCGGACAACGACAAGGACTTGGTATCGGCGGCGTTAGAGGTGCTTCTGACGCGCCCTGGTATGTTGTACAAAAAAATATTGCTGAAAATGAGCTTATTGTCGCTCAAGATCACGATCATCCCCTGCTCCACAGCCATCATTTGACGGCATCAGATATTAATTGGATATCGGGTGAAATTCCGGAAATGCCGTTAAAATGCCACGCCAAAAACCGATATCGACAGGCAGATCAGGAATGTGTCATTGAAAAAGTGGAAAATGGAAATTATTCAGTTTCCTTTACTGACTCTCAAAGAGCCATAACTCCTGGCCAATTCATTGTTTTTTATAGAGAAAATATCTGTCTTGGTGGTGGAATCATCGATTCTGCCTCATAAAACCGCACCAAAATAGATCGCAAATTGGCTTAAACTTTCAGTAAATCTTGCCTTATAATAGCCAGCCCTTCAAAAGGGCTAATCAATAATAAGAAGTACCCGATATATATTTACAACCAGGAGAATTGTTTTGCTTGAAGCTTATCGTCAACATGTAAAGGAACGCGCCGAATTAGGTGTTGTACCACAACCATTAAACCCGGAACAAACAGCGGCGTTGGTTGAATTATTAAAAAACCCTCCCGCAGGTGAAGAAGAATTTATTCTCGATTTAATTACTAATCGTATTCCTGCCGGTGTTGATCAATCAGCTTATGTTAAAGCAGCTTTTCTCGCTGCAATTACGAAAGGTGAAGCAAAATCTCCTTTAATTGATAAAGTTAAAGCAACCGAATTACTCGGTACTATGTTGGGTGGTTATAACATCGTGGCATTAATTGATTGCCTTGATGATGATGCTTTAGCACCCGCTGCAGTTAAAGCACTGTCACATACTTTATTAATGTTCGATGCGTTTCATGATGTCAAAGAAAAAGCCGATGCGGGTAATGAACATGCGAAAAAAATTCTTCAATCATGGGCAGATGGTGAATGGTTTACATCAAAACCAAAATTAGCAGATAAAATAACGGTTACTGTATTTAAAGTATCAGGTGAAACTAATACAGATGATCTTTCCCCTGCTCCTGATGCGTGGTCACGCCCTGATATTCCATTGCATGCACAAGCCATGTTGAAAATGGAACGCGATGGTATTACACCAGACAAGCAAGGCGAAGTTGGTCCGATGAAACTCATCGATAGTTTGAAAGAAAAAGGGCATCCATTAGCTTATGTTGGTGATGTTGTCGGTACCGGCTCTTCACGTAAGTCAGCAGTTAATTCTGTACTCTGGCACATGGGTGATGATATTCCTTTCATCCCGAATAAACGTGATGGCGGTTATTGTCTCGGCGGTAAAATTGCACCAATCTTTTTCAATACTTTAGAAGATGCGGGCGCTCTACCCGTTGAATGTGACGTAACAAAATTAAAAATGGGCGATGTCATTGATATCTATCCTTATGAAGGCAAAATTAAAAATGCGGAAACAGGCGAAGAGCTTTGTGATTTTTCATTAAAGACCGATATCATTTTTGATGAAGTTCAAGCTGGTGGTCGTATTCCTTTGATCATCGGTCGCGGTTTAACGACTCGCGCTCGTGAAGCTTTAGGTTTAGAAACAAGCACTTTATTCCGCGTACCTGTGCCAGTTAATGACACCGGCAAAGGTTATACTTTGGCGCAAAAAATGGTCGGCAGAGCGTGTGGTGTTGAAGGTGTTCGTCCAGAAACCTATTGCGAACCAAGAATGACAACAGTGGGCTCACAAGATACAACCGGTCCAATGACGCGTGATGAGTTGAAAGATTTAGCTTGTCTTGGTTTCTCTGCTGATCTTGTCATGCAATCATTTTGTCATACGGCAGCGTATCCAAAACCAATCGATGTAACGACTCACCACACTTTGCCTGATTTTATTCAGACACGTGCCGGTGTTGCACTACGTCCAGGTGACGGCATTATCCATTCTTGGTTAAACCGTATGTTGTTACCGGATACTGTTGGTACTGGCGGTGATTCGCATACGCGTTTCCCTATTGGTATTTCATTTCCAGCGGGTTCAGGTTTAGTTGCCTTCGCTGCAGCAACTGGCGTTATGCCTTTGGATATGCCTGAATCAGTATTGGTAAGATTTAAAGGTGAAATGCAACCGGGTATTACCTTACGTGATTTAGTGAATGCAATTCCTCTTGCAGCAATTAAGTCAGGTGATTTAACCGTAGCGAAAGAAGGTAAGAAAAATATCTTCTCTGGTCGTATTCTTGAAATTGAAGGTTTACCTAATTTGAAATGCGAACAAGCATTTGAATTGTCTGATGCCTCTGCTGAACGATCAGCCGGTGGTTGTACGATTCGTTTAGGAAAAGAACCTATCATTGAATATCTAGAATCTAATATTACTTTGTTACGTTGGATGATTACCGAAGGTTATGGTGACGCACGTACATTAGATCGTCGTGCTGCGGCAATGGAAGAATGGATTGCGAATCCAGTATTGATGGAACCTGATGCCGATGCAGAATACGCGAAAATATTTGAAATTGATCTGAATGAAATCAAGGAACCGATTCTGGCTTGCCCGAATGATCCTGATGATGTGAAAACATTATCTGATGTTGCCGGCACCAAGATTGATGAAGTGTTTATTGGTTCATGTATGACTAATATTGGTCACTTCCGTGCTGCAGGTAAAATGTTACAAAAATTCGCTGATACATTACCAACACGTTTGTGGATTTCGCCACCAACGAAAATGGATCAACATCAGCTAACTGAAGAAGGCTATTACAGTATCTTCGGTAAAGCGGGCGCTCGAACTGAAATGCCAGGTTGTTCACTCTGTATGGGCAATCAGGCGCGTGTTGCTGCTAAATCTACAGTAGTTTCAACATCAACGCGTAACTTCCCAAATCGATTGGGTGATGGTGCTAATGTTTATCTGGCTTCAGCAGAAATTGCTGCAGTATCTTCTATTCTAGGTCATATTCCGACGATGGATGAATACATGCAGTTTGCAAAGGATCTTGATCCAATGGCGGCCGATGTTTATCGTTATCTGAATTTCGATGAAATTGAATCTTTTCAAAAGAGTGCTTCACAAGCAAAATCTAAACTTGAGCAGATTCCGGTTGCTGTAGTAAATTAGACATGTTGTTGTTTTAAAATAAAGGGCAACTTTGTGTTGCCCTTTTTTATTTATATCGGTTTATTTAAAAAGGATAAATAATAAATATGGATATGTTACCTAGTATTATAGATTTGGAAGCTTCCGGTTTTGGTAAGCAAAGTTATCCCATAGAAGTGGGATATATTCTTGGTAATGGCAATTCGTTTTGCTCATTAATCAAGCCAGCCGAAAGTTGGGATAGATGGGATGAATCCGCCGAGCAAGTCCATGGCATAAGTCAGGAAGTTCTATTTAAAATCGGTAAACCTATTGATGAAATTGCACAAACAATTAATTCGCAACTTTCGGGCGAAACGATTTATTCAGATGCATGGGGCAATGATTCTAGTTGGCTAGGTTTATTATTTGATGAAGCGAATATGCCAATGCGATTTATAATGGATTCGATACGAAGTTTGCTCACAGAAGAACAAGCTGCAAATTGGCACGACACTAAAGAAAGCGTCATTGAATCAATTCCTCTAAAACGCCATCGTGCCAGTAGCGATGCAGCTATAATACAAATAACGTATGAACTCGTTATACAGGAAAGTTATAAAACAATTTAATTAAAACACACTATAATTATAAATAAGTACCATTATTTTCACCCGAGATTTTAAATGACCATAATAAAACAAGATGATTTAATCGAAAGCGTTGCTGACGCTTTGCAATACATTTCTTATTACCATCCGCTTGATTTTATTCAGGCAGTTAACGCTGCCTATGAAATGGAAGAGTCCGGTGCAGCAAAAGATGCGATGGCGCAGATTTTAATCAATTCAAGAATGTGTGCTGAAGGCCATCGCCCTATTTGTCAGGACACGGGTATTGTCACGGTCTTTGTAAAAGTTGGAATGGATGTGCAATGGGATGCTGAACTCTCCGTTGAAGATATGATTAACGAAGGTGTTAGAAAAGCCTACAACCATCCCGATAATAAATTACGCGCCTCCATTATGGCTGATCCAGCCGGTGCAAGAAAAAATACCGGTGATAACACACCTGCTGTTATTCATATGGAAATCGTCAAGGGCGATAAAGTGGATATTCAGGTTGCAGCAAAAGGTGGCGGCTCTGAAGCAAAATCAAAATTCGTTATGTTAAATCCTTCCGACGATATTGTAGATTGGGTTGTTAAAACGGTTCCGACTATGGGTGCGGGCTGGTGTCCTCCCGGTATGTTAGGAATCGGTATTGGCGGTACGGCTGAAAAAGCCATGGTCATGGCAAAAGAAGCTTTAATGGAATCTATTGATATACAAGAACTAAAGACACGCGGCGCAAAAACAACGACGGAAAAATTACGTTTAGAAATTTATGAACGTGTTAATGATCTAGGTATTGGCGCACAAGGCCTGGGTGGTTTAACAACCGTACTCGATGTAAAAATTAAAGATTTTCCAACGCATGCTGCAAACAAACCTGTAGCAATGATTCCAAACTGTGCTGCCACAAGACATGCACATTTTGTATTAGACGGTTCAGGTCCTTCATTACAAACACCACCTAATCTTGATGACTGGCCTAAAGTAACCTGGGATGTTGGCCCAACAGCACGACGTGTTAATTTAGATGAAGTGACTGCTGAAGATATAAAAGAATGGAAACCGGGAGAAACAATCTTACTCTCTGGAAAAATGTTGACCGGTCGTGATGCGGCACATAAAAAAATTCAAGACTTGTTTGATAAAGGTGAACCCTTACCTGAAGGTGTTGATTTCTCCAATCGTTTTATTTACTACGTTGGTCCCGTCGATGCAGTACGCGAAGAAGCCGTTGGACCTGCTGGCCCAACAACCGCAACTCGTATGGATAAATTTACTGAAATGATGCTAGCTAAAACGGGCTTGATTGGTATGGTCGGTAAAGCGGAACGTGGTCCTGCTGGTATTGAAGCGATAAAAAAACATAAAGCCGTTTATTTAATGGCTGTCGGTGGTGCTGCGTATCTCGTTTCAAAAGCAATAATACATTCTGAAGTCATTGCCTTTCCTGAACTAGGTATGGAAGCCATTCATGAATTTGAAGTAAAAGACATGCCGGTCACTGTTGCTGTTGATGTGAATGGAAATGCTGTCCATCAAACCGGGCCACAAGAATGGCAAAAGATCATTTTGGAAAGAAAGGCTGGGTAGAATAGTATTTAATCTAAAATACCTAAGGAACCTGTATATGAAAACAATGAATTGCAAACAACTTGGTGGCGCATGCGAATTAAATTTTCATGCAGAAACTTTTGACGATATTGCACAGATGAGCAGAGACCATGGCATGAAAATGTTCCAGGAAAAAGATGAAGCGCATCTTGAAGCTATGTATAAAATGCAAGGATTGATGAATGATCCAGAAGCAATGAAAAACTGGATTGCTGACAAGAAAAAGCAGTTTGAAGAACTACCTGAAGATTAGAAAACAGCTTGTGAATCTACTCAACAAACAAATCACTTAATGGTCTACGAACACCATACGCACCTTGTTTCAAAACATAGAGTATAAATCTCCGTCGTCTTAACATCAGCATGCCCGAATGGCGTTTATACTGTTCTAATATCAATACCTTTCT
>JBFIIJ010000067.1:0-9224 GCA_041601315.1 Gammaproteobacteria bacterium | reverse complement strand
ACATCCAATTGTCTGGAGCTTTGAGGTTTTATATTTTTAAACTCTCTTGATGCAACACCACCAGGGAAACTTAATTGATTTATTTCATCTACATTAGCGACTCGAATACTTTGCCCGAAATTAACAAATGTTGATAACGACTCAGATAACAGCCTCTTAACTCCAATATTAAACATATGCTCCGTATCTGATTTATTTAAATCAGGTGCCTGCGCATTAAAATTAGAGCCTGGAGCAGTTGAGTCAAAAACATCATCTGCATCAATTTGGACATGTTGAATTCTGCCGCCAATTTGTATCGATGTTTCATTAGTCACATTAATAACATTGTTTAAATAAAATGCATAAGTATCCTGCTCTATATCCAGAACATGAATGGGTTGGTTAAAATTTGTAATAGCATTAGCTATAGTGGAGTTGTATTGATAGTGGTAAAAATCAAAACCAAAATTAATATTATGATTAAAAGTTAAAAAATCAAAGTTCGTTGAAGCGCGAGGCGTAAAGTATAACGTTTCTAAATCAGTCTTAGTGTAACTAGGTGTGCCTTGAATTAAAAACTCTTGTTCTTTTATTCTATATCCACCATCAATAATAAATTCAACACCATCAGTAATAAAATATTTTGCGCCTACCGTAATATACTTTACATCTTCATTTGCAAAATCATTAGGGTTATTCGTCCCCCGACGGTTATTGCCTAGCTCGTTTAAATCTTTAGTTGGATCAACTGTTCGATTTCCCGGTAACCCTAACTCCTGTTCAGACAAACCAAATTTTGTAAACAATTCTGACTGATTAAAATTAAATCTAAAATCTCCAAGTACATTATTTTGATTTAAATCATTATTTTCTCTATAACCTTCTGACTCAATGAAATTTCCAAATAAATTCATTGATAGAAAATCATTTGCGTAAATTGCTGATGCATTTGATTCTTTTGAATCATAAGAACCATAACTTTGATTAGCATTTATTTTTTTTGTTCCGGGTAGAGCTGATTTAGTAACAATATTTATAACACCTCCAACTGCACCATCTCCATACAACACGCCGCCTGCACCACGTATTAATTCTATACGCTCAATGTTTTCAATCGGAATTGCCGTATAGTTAATTGTTGACAGATCAATATCGTTTAATCTTTTCCCATCGAGTAGTATTAGCGTGTTTTGCGTACCTGTTACGCCAAACCCACGTATATCAATAACACTTCTCGATGCAAAATTGCCGAAAGCACTTCTACTTAAAACACCTGCTTCTAATGAAAGTAATTCAGGGATTGTTTTTGCCGGACTTTTTTTGATGTCCTCAGCAGTAATAATTGACACACTTAATGGTAAATAATCGATATCTGAATTCAATCTTGTTGAAATAACTGTCAATTCATCAAGTTGGTCTAACTCTTTAGCATAAATGTGAAATGAATAAAATAATGATAAAATAATAAAACACGAACTGAAACGTAACATTTAGGTGAATCTCCCCATGGTGCCCGCCGCACCGTTTGATTTTTATAAGCTGGGGATACAGAAAAGGATCAGGAAAAATACAGGCGAGAACTGCGAATATTTTAAAATCACCTTCACAGCCGCCCGCAGCGTGGTTTAATAAATATCAGGCCGGTCTCCGGGCTTATGAGTGATAAATACATCAGTTTGTTCGCCTTCCCATGTCTATAAAATAACTATTCGACACAGTGACTTAATGAACAAACTTAAACTCACTTACCGTTGCGGGGGCAGCGTCGGAATTATTATTGCTAAATGCACCGACTTCCCGTTTAACACAACTGTCGCAAAACAGTTGGCACCTAATACTTTCAATCGAGGAGAATACTGATTATCCTAGGACTGTCAAATACAATTTATCTTTAGCCAGGTAATTGCGCCAAAAAAATAATTAAATAATATTGGCCTATAAATTTTAAAAATTAATAATAAAAATACTATTCATCAGAATACTCATCGGGAATAAACGTCTTCATCATGATTGAATTACTCTCAAAAAAACATATTGTTGCAAAGGAAGGCTTCAATCGCTGGTTAATCGCGCCAGCTGCATTAGGAATTCATCTTTGCATCGGTTCTGTCTATGCGTGGAGTTTATTTAATCCTGCACTAATCAAACGTTTGGGTGTCGTTACCAGTGCCGCAGATGACTGGTCACTTAAAAGTGTCGTCTGGATTTTTACCGTTGCAATAGTTTTTTTAGGATTATCTGCTGCTGTAGCAGGTAAATGGCTGGAAAAAGTTGGACCTCGCATGGTCGGTTCGGTAGCTGCCTGTTGTTGGGGTGGTGGCTTCATCATAGGAGGTTTTGGAATTCTTTCAGATCATCTATGGTTATTGTATCTCGGCTACGGCGTTATAGGTGGTTGTGGCCTTGGTCTTGGTTATGTTTCGCCTGTTAGTACATTAATACGCTGGTTTCCAGATCGACGTGGCATGGCAACGGGTATCGCCATCATGGGATTTGGTGGTGGTGCGATGATCGCAAAATTCATGATAGAACCTTTTATAAAGTTTTTTTACAAAGCTCCTGAATATCTTGGCTCAATTGAGAGTGTCAGTTTAACTACCGATGAAAGTGGAAGACGTTTTGCAGATGTCGCTGGCAATTTACAAGAAGTCGTTATCGTTGGTGCCAATGATATTGCCAATATGCTCGTTCCCGGTGATGCAGGTGTTTACATTGTCGGCACTGGAACCGTTGGAGTTGCCGAGGCTTTCTTTACATTAGGTGTCATCTACTTTGTGATTATGATGATTGCAGCATTTGCTTATAGGGTCCCTGCAGAAGGTTGGAAGCCTAAAGGTTGGGAACCACCACCAGAAGATTCACAACATGCCATGATCACCCAACATAGTGTCCATATTGATGAGGCTTTAAAAACACCCCAGTTTTATCAACTCTGGGTCGTCCTGTGTTTTAACGTAACAGCAGGAATTGGTGTACTGGCTGTTGCAAAGACTATGATGAATGAAATCTTTGGCTCTACCTTGCCAAATATTGTTGATTTTGGTTTTGCTTCAACTTATGTATTGATGATCAGTGTATTTAATATGTGTGGTCGATTTATTTGGGCAAGTGCATCAGATTATCTTGGCCGACGAAATACCTATTGGGTCTTTTTTACCTTAGGTATAATTTTATACTGTTCAATACCTTATACAGCACAACAAGTCAGCGTAAATCCTTCAGTCGTCTGGTTAGTTTATTTTTATGCGGCAACCATGATCATATTCACCATGTATGGTGGCGGCTTTGCAACCATACCTGCTTATCTGGCTGATATCTTTGGTACAAAATATGTTGGCGGCATCCATGGTCGTTTGTTGACAGCGTGGTCCAGTGCGGGTGTTTTTGGTCCTCTGGCCATTACTTCGCTACGCGAAATATCAGTTAAAAATGCGATTAACGATCTTGTTTCTAAAATCGATCCAGCTGCTTTTCAGGCCAAGTTTGGCGCAGGCATGGATCAACTGGATCAACTCGTTTCCGCAAAAACAGTGACGATTAGTAAATTGATGGAGATTGCACCTGCTGGTACGGTTGATCCAACATCAAGTTTATATAATACGACGATGTATTTGATGGCAGTAATTTTGTTTGTCGCATTAATTGCAAATGCGACGATGCGTCCCGTTAGTTCAAAACATCATATGAAAGAATAGTCAGGAGAAAAACGGTGTCATTTTCATTTAGTAACTCGACAGAAGTCTTCATCTTCATCATTTTATGCTCTGTCTATGTCTGCAGCATACTTTGGATTTATGGTGATGCGGCAACCCGCGATATGGGTGGTTTTAAGGGTGGTATTTTGCCATTAATTTTTGTCATTGC
This sequence comes from Gammaproteobacteria bacterium, assembly GCA_041601315.1. Classification (GTDB taxonomy): domain Bacteria; phylum Pseudomonadota; class Gammaproteobacteria; order Eutrophobiales; family Eutrophobiaceae; genus UBA7359. The sequence goes on along the minus strand of JBFIIJ010000067.1, from coordinate 5,378 downwards.
CGCAGCACTAGCATTAACCAAAGGTTTCTTATGGGCATTATTAGCTTGGCCAATTGGTTATGTTGCCTGGTTTATCCTGCGTCCTACAACTGCTCACGTAATTACTGAGTAATCCAGCTCCAGTATGTTTGATTTATGGTCATCCATATTGGAATAAGCTAGATCATCGTCTATACTTCGCAACTTTCAAAAACGTTCTGAGGAGCGCTGCGACAACAGCATAAGTCTGTTGCCAGGCTCAGACGTCATCTTTTAAAACCGCGCTCGCTTAATGATAGAAACTAAGCGATATGACGGATAAAACAGAACAAATAAAATCATTATTAAAAGAACGCATCCTCGTTCTAGATGGTGGTATGGGCACGATGATCCAGTCTTATAAACTGGAAGAAGAAGATTATCGTGGCGAACGATTTGCTAATCACCCATGCGATGTCAAAGGCAATAATGATCTTCTAACGCTCACTCGCCCGGATATAATTAAAGCCATTCATGGCGCCTATTTTGAAGCTGGCGCCGATATCGTTGAAACCAATACCTTCAACGGGACCTCTATCGCAATGGCAGACTACGAAATGGAAGACCTTGTTTATGAATTAAATGAGCAAGGTGCCAAAATTGCGCGTGAAGTAGCAGATGAATTAACAACCATAAATCCTGATAAACCTCGTTTTGTTGCTGGCGTACTCGGGCCAACAAACCGAACCTGCTCAATATCACCGGATGTTAATAACCCCGGATTTAGAAATGTCACTTATATGGAGTTGGTTGAAGCATATACCGAAGCAATTCGTGGTCTGATTGATGGTGGTGCCGATCTATTATTAGTCGAAACGATATTCGATACACTTAATGCCAAAGCAGCCCTATTCGCTATAGACCGATATTTTGAAGATCACGGTGTACGCCTGCCAATTATGATCTCAGGCACGATTACAGACGCCTCAGGACGTACTTTAACGGGTCAAACAGCCGAAGCCTTCTGGAACTCTGTCCGGCATGCGAATCCGCTTACTGTAGGGCTAAATTGTGCCTTAGGTCCCAAAGACTTACGTCAATATATTGAAGAACTTTCTAGCTTTTCGCAAAGTTATATTTCGGCTCATCCTAACGCGGGATTACCGAATGAATTCGGTGAATATGATCTAGATCCCGAGCCTATGTCAGAACATATCAAGGAATGGGCTGAATCAGGATTTTTGAATATTGTCGGTGGATGTTGCGGCACAACACCGGATCATATTCGTGAAATGGCCAAAGTCGTCGAAGGTATTGCCCCTAGACAAATACCTGAATTACCGACGGTACAAAGATTAAGTGGACTAGAACCATTTAACATCACTCCTGAAGTTAATTTTGTAAATGTAGGTGAACGAACCAATGTCGCCGGCTCCCCTCTTTTTTTACGACTCGTCAAAGAAGAAGAAGATTTAGATGCAGCACTCGAAGTCGCTCGCCAACAAGTTGAAAACGGTGCGCAAATTATTGATGTCTGTATGGATGAAGGAATGCTCGAATCCGAACAATTGATGGAAGACTTCCTGAAATTAATTGCATCGGACCCCGATATCAGTCGCGTACCGATCATGATCGACTCTTCAAAATGGAGTGTTATTGAAGCAGGTCTACGCTGTGTTCAAGGTAAAAGCATTGTTAATTCTATTAGCTTGAAAGAAGGCGAAGAGAAATTCATTGCCAGTGCAAAACTTGTTCGCCGTTATGGAGCTGCCGTTGTCGTCATGGCATTTGATGAACAAGGTCAGGCTGATAGCACTGATCGTCGCTTTGAAGTTTGTAAACGTTCTTATGACATCTTAGTTGATGAAGTTGGTTTTCCACCAGAAGATATTATATTTGATCCGAATGTATTGACGGTTGCTACCGGCATGGAAGAACACAATAACTATGCGGTATCTTTTTTTGAAGCTACAAAATTAATAAAAGAAAAATTGCCGTATGCATTAGTCAGTGGTGGTTTAAGTAATGTGTCATTTTCATTCCGTGGTAATAATCCAGTACGCGAAGCGATGCATGCGGCGTTTCTATATCACGGCATACAGGCTGGTTTGGATATGGGTATTGTCAATGCAGGTCAATTAGGTATCTATGACGAAATACCAAAAGATTTATTGGAACACGTTGAAGATGTTTTATTGAACCGACGCGATGATGCAACAGATCGATTAGTTGAATTTGCAGAAACGGTTAAGTCTGGCGCAACAAAAGAAAAGAAAGTTGATCTCGAATGGCGCAAAGGCTCAATTAGTGACCGCCTAACTCATGCTTTAGTTAAAGGTATTGCAGAATATATTGAAGAAGACACTGAGGAAGCGAGACAAGAAGCAGATAAACCGTTACATGTTATTGAAGGTCCATTAATGGACGGCATGAATGTCGTTGGTGATTTATTTGGCGCTGGCAAAATGTTTTTACCACAGGTTGTTAAAAGCGCACGCGTTATGAAAAAAGCGGTCGCCTATCTCTTGCCGTTTATTGAGCAGGAAAAAATTGATAGTGGTAATGAAGAAGCAAAAAATAACGGCAAGATCATTATGGCGACTGTTAAAGGTGATGTTCATGATATTGGTAAAAACATTGTCGGTGTTGTTTTACAATGCAATAACTTTGAAGTCATTGATCTTGGTGTCATGGTGCCAGCACAAAAAATTCTGGATGCAGCCCGTGAGCAGAAAGCTGACATTATTGGCTTAAGTGGTTTAATAACACCTTCACTCGATGAAATGGTTCATGTTGCAAAAGAAATGCAACGTCAAAACTTTAAGTTGCCGTTAATGATTGGTGGTGCAACAACATCGCGCGCACATACCGCAGTAAAAATTGATCTTGGTTACGACCAACCTGTTGTGCATGTTAAAGATGCTTCTCGCGCAGTCGGTGTATCAACGAAATTACTAAGCATTGATATGAAAGAAAATTTTGCAGATGAAATAAAATCTGAATATGAAGAACTGCGCATTCGTCATAAAGGCAAACAATCAAAAACGAAATGGTTACCGATTCAAAAAGCAAGAGACAATCGTTACAAGGCAGATTGGGAAAAGCATACGCCCCCAGTGCCTAAAAAATTAGGCATTACTGTTTTCGATGATTATCCATTACAAGAATTAAAAAAATACATCGATTGGACACCGTTCTTTATCGCATGGGAATTGGCTGGAAAATTCCCGCGCATATTGGAAGATGAAATTGTTGGCAAGGAAGCAACTAAACTTTATGAAGATGCTAAAGCCATGTTGGATAAAATCATCTCTGAGAAATGGTTTAGTGCACGAGGTGTTATTGGCCTTTTCCCTGCTAATTCTATCGGGCATGATGATATTGAAGTTTATACCAATGAAAAGCGTGATGGTTTATTAGAAACATTACATTCATTAAGACAACAAACACAACGACCACCAGGGCAGCCGAATCATGCTTTAGCAGATTTTATTGCGCCAGAAGAAACACATGTTAAAGATTATATCGGTGCCTTTGCGGTAGCGACCGGCTTTGGCATGGAAGATCGCATTAAAGCCTTTGAAGATGATCATGATGATTATAGCGCCATTATGCTAAAAGCATTGGCTGACCGTTTTGCCGAAGCCTTTGCAGAATGTTTACACCAAAGAGTAAGAAAAGAATATTGGGGATATAGCTCTGATGATGGCTTAGATAACGACGCCTTAATATCAGAAAAATATCAAGGCATCCGCCCTGCTCCCGGTTATCCTGCTTGCCCGGATCACACAGAAAAACCAAAGCTTTGGAAATTACTTGATGTCGAAAAAAACACGGGTATAACCTTAACGGAATCGTATGCCATGTATCCCACGGCAGCAGTATCTGGTTGGTATTTCTCACACCCTGACTCAAGATACTTTGGTTTAGGAAAAATAAACAAAGATCAAGTAGAGAGCTATGCAAAACGCAAAGGTATGTCTTTGCAGGAAATGGAACGTTGGCTTTCACCCAACTTAGGCTACGATGTGTAAATAATATTTTTACATTAGCTATCGAGACGATTGATTGTTATTTTTACTGTTAACGAAAAATGTTGCTGCATTCTCTGTCATTGTGTCGCATTCAATTTCATCAAGGTAATATCCGCCTCTACTAAACTCATGCATTAAATCAGTTTCTTTTTTGTCTAAATGAGCGTTAACTTTATCGAGCAACAAATGTGCGAACTCATGCGCGAGTCGAAATTCTGTTTTCCTTGAATGGTAACTAAGCAAAATTGCATCTCCTTTTTCTGCTGTTGTTCTAGGAAAGTTTTTTGAAGAAATTGCTGCGCCATCTCGCCTAGTCCACCTCCCATTTTTCTCAACTTCTTCAACATTAATTGACGGTGATTTAGCTGAAGGAACAACATAAACATCCAGGCATTTATTTTCAGTTGTTCGAAATGTTTTAAGTAAGTTTTTTAACTCAACCGAAGTATTTTGAGCTTCGATATCATTCCATAATGTTAACTCACCATTAGCCCATGTTTGCGCACTTGCATTATCTATTTTCTCGTAATCATTAATTTTTGCTTCAGCGTTTTTTAAAAAATCAATGTTATTTTCTTTGTCATAATCATTTAATTTTAATTTAATTATTTCTTTAGCATTTTTTATTTCCATATCCAGAAAGGCACTGTTTTTAAACTCTTTATCTTTTGTTATATCAAGATAAGCATTCATGTTCTTTAATGCTTTTTCAGCTTTTACGATTGCTTTTCCTGGCCGGAGATCCATAAAATAACGATACTTAATGTTTGGTTTTTCATTGAGTTTATTTATAATCATATGAAGTTCATTTGTAGCTTCGTTTAATTTTCTATATAAATATTCAGACATCTTCTCTTCTGCTTTTTGATCTACAGGCTTGCTTAACTTAATCGCATCATCCCAAACAATATGTTTAATTACTCCTTTTGAAAAATTAAATATTGGACAATTCCTGCTCTGATTATTTTTAAACACTTTTTGAGCTTGCGACATCTGAATTAGGGCAAGTTTTTTTTGTAACTCATAGTCATTAATCTCAGTACTATATTCTGACTTTTTCGTAACTATATAGAAATTGAAACAAACATCTTTTTCAAATGTGGCTGAAAAGCTTATTTCCGGGAAGAATATAAGACAAAACATCAGAAAACCGATACTTAAATTTGAAAATATAAGCATATATACTATTGTAAATTATTATTGTTTTTTATTCACAAGTGCTATTTGATTGATTATAGCTAACTGAGTTTAATTATTACATTGCCTATAATATTATCATTTTAAGTAATGATACTTTTACCCCAATTCAATATTTTAAGCTCTACTCAAATTGTACCCGTATATAAAAGATTAACTAACATCATGATTATATTAGTTTTAATAATT
>JBFIIJ010000066.1:0-9251 GCA_041601315.1 Gammaproteobacteria bacterium | reverse complement strand
TATTTTTGCCAAATCGTTATTTAATATTAATTCTTTATTTTCGATATTTTTACCGATATTGAGCAAGTTACTTTCAGCAGCCAAAATACGATCATAAATAGTTAATCCGACAGCACGACTCTCAGCATATATTTGCCGAGATGCATTTTTTTCAAGAATACCAATAACGGTGTAAAACGAGATAATCGCAAGAACAATTACCGGTATAATTGCTGACAGAAAGTACTGCGTAAAAAGTTTCCGTGAAAGCCTTGAACTGTAGACACTTTGATTCATAAATTATTTAATAGTCTGCGGCTAAACCGAGAAACAATCCATTCCTGCCTCTAACAATATCATCCTGACTTATTGCAGCCGTTAAAGCAGCAGCTGATTGTCCGTCTGGACCCATGCTATACAAATCGTAATCAGAATTAATTGGTACCAGGTTTTTATCTTTTCTTAACATTCCTTTTCCTTTGGAATTTGCAATATTCGTGTATTGATAGGGATTTCCCCATGCATCGAGTGGCACTTCATCAAAAACTTCTTCCAGCGAATCCGGAAAACGTCCATTTTTTTTGAAAAAATCATCAATAGTTAGCTGCATTTCTCCTATTTCACCACTACTAGTCGTTGTTTTAGCGTTATTTACAGAAGCAATGATTGCTGGGGAAATAGTCAAATAGAGCAAGCTGACAATCATCAATCCAGCCGCTATTTCAATAACAGTGAACGCCTTGTTACTTTTTATTTTACCTAATGTAGTCAATTTAATTATCTATTTATACTGTTGAATAATAAAGAATTTATTATTATCGGTTTAAGTACTGACGTTAATTGATTGATTTAATTTCTATATCGGTATTTAAATAGCAATAATTGAGCCTAGATCTATGTAGCTCCTTTTAACTACTGTATATACTTAAAAGGTCACGTTATGTAATAAATTGAGGAATTTCGATTAAAGAAGTGATTTTGTAAGTCGATGATTATCTTATGACAAACCTTAGTCCTAAAAACGAAGAAAGGCGGAATTACTACCGTACGCTGAATGTGCAGCCAGATGCGTCGTTGGACATCATCAAGAACAATTATAGAACTCTCTTACAAAAATTACGTTTACATCCTGATCTGGGCGGAAAAAGCTGGAACGCAGTTATTATTAATGAGGCTTATAACACCTTACGAGATCCGATTAAGCGCGCTGCATATGATGAAACACTCTTACGACGTTATGATTTAAAGTCGTTGGCTCGCGGTAATATTGACAATAAAACAAGCCAATTTGGCAACGATTCAAATTTTGACAAAGACAAACATGGTAACCAACGCAATTTTTATCGTTTGTTACATATTCAAGCCGACTCGCCCACTCATATTATTAAAACCAGCTACCTGACCTTATCTAAAAATCCGAATATTCCTAAGGATTTATTGAATACGGCTTACAGTATTCTCAGTAACCCGGATAAACGAGCCTTATATAACAAACTACTTTCTCAGCGCAGTCATGCGTATGCATTAAGTAAATTAATAGATAATCATGACATGTCGGATCAGAACAAGATAAAAAGCAAAACTATATCGGCGACCACAAAACAACCGAATATTGTAAACTTGAATAATGCCTATTTAAACTCAAATCATAGCAATACTAGCAAGGCTTATTACCAGCCGGTTATCACCCAGTATTGTTCTTTTTGTAAAACACCGCATAATCAAAGTCCATGCGAACACACTGCCGCTTTGTGTAATGATTGCAAAAGTCCGTTATTCCCTCCATCAAATGCCTTCCTTGACCAGCAACGCCGAGACATAATTCGTATTTCTAAAAATCAGATCATTCATTTTTATGCTTATTGGCCAGGAAAAAAAATGGCAGGAACGATATCTGATATTTCACCAACCGGAATACAACTTGTTTCATCAAATATTTTAAGTGAAAACCAAATTATAAAATTAGATGGCAAAGATTTTAAGGCAGTCGGACTTGTAACTTATATTAATAGAAAAAATAATAACGGGACTATCGAGCAACAAATAAGTGGAATTCAATTTTTAACGGTTAATTTTAACAACCGCAAAGGCCACTTTCTTTCCGAATCAGCTTAAATAATATCAAGCTTATCTGTAGCGCAATAACTTTGCTAAAAAAACAAAACTTTTAGCATATTAAAATTTGTTTATATTAAACCGAGTTACTTCTCTTTGGAATATTAAATATATATATTTTTTCATCCTTAAAAGTTTCAATATAAAGATTAATTTGTAAAATTATGCTTTAATAAGACACTTATTTTATTTGTCTTTTTTACCGATGAATTTTAAAAACTATAAGCTTGATGGTTTCTATGATGAGCTGTTAACTCCTCGCCGTCAGGCACGTGCCAGCGCAGGCAAGTTACTCCAATACCTTAAAAGTCTGGATTATAAAGAAATAGAAAAACGGAAGATTGCGGCTGAACTGGCAATAAAAACCATGGGTATTACCTTCACAGTTTATAATGAAGGTGAAAACATTGACCGCGAATGGCCTTTCGACATCATCCCAAGAATTATTCCTTCCAGAGAATGGGTAAAAGTTGAGAAAGGATTACAGCAACGAATGCTGGCTCTTAACCACTTTATTAATGATATCTACAACGAACAAAAAATCATTAAAGATAAAGTGGTACCGAAAGCCATTTTAGCCTCATCGAAAAACTTCAGAAAAGAATGCCGTGGTATAAAACCCGTGTTTGGTGTTTGGGCGCATATTTGTGGCAGCGATCTGATTCGTGACAAGGACGGCACCATTTATGTACTGGAAGATAATCTACGCGTCCCTTCCGGTGTATCTTACATGTTGGAAAACCGTAAAGTTACTAAACGTGTATTTCCTGAACTATTTGAAAATTATAACATCGTCCCTCTAAATGATTATCCAACCAATTTATTTGATACCTTAAGTTCTATTTCACCCCGTCCATTGGATTATCCTGAAGTAGTTGTCTTAACGCCGGGGATTTTTAATTCAGCCTATTTTGAACATTCATTTCTTGCACAACAAATGGGCGCTGAACTGGTAGAAGGTTCAGACTTGATTGTTGGTGATGATGATTGTGTTTACATGAAAACAATTGAAGGCTTATCACGTGTTGATGTGATTTATCGACGTATTGATGATTTATTTCTTGATCCTGAAGTATTTAACAAAGATTCCACGCTAGGTGTACCGGGTTTAATGCGTGCATGGAAAAAAGGCAATGTTGCTCTTGCTAATGCTCCAGGTGCCGGCGTCGCCGATGATAAAGTTATTTATACTTATGTTCCGGCGATGATTAAGTATTACCTTGATCAGGATCCTATTATTCCAAATGTACCGAGTTTTTCTTGTGATAATGAAAAAGAATTAAAACACGTACTCGCTAATATCGGCAATCTCGTTGTTAAACCAGCAAACGAATCCGGCGGTTATGGCATGTTGGTGGGACCGCACTCTACTAAAAAACAACAAAGAGAAATGGCTAAGCTCGTTCAAGCCAATCCTCGTAACTATATCGCGCAACCAGTCATTACCCTGTCGACGGTTCCTACACTTTGTGACAACACTATTGAACCACGACATGTTGATTTACGGCCTTTTACCTTACAAAGTGATCGTACCTTTGTTACCGCAGGTGGTTTAACGCGTGTCGCGTTAGTTAAAGGCTCACTAGTTGTTAACTCTTCTCAGGGCGGCGGCAGTAAAGACACCTGGGTAATTTCATCGGATAAGGACTAGCGATTATGTTATCCAGAGTTGCAGAACAAATGTACTGGTTTGGACGTTACATAGAACGCGCGGAAAATACGGCGCGACTTGTTAATGTTAATGCAAACTTATTACTCGATTTGCCACGTATGATCAAAGTCATCTGGGGTGGATTGATCGACATTACAGGTAATAACAAAGAATTTTATGAAAAATACGAACATGCGAACGAACAAAATGTCATTCGTTTTATGTTGGCTGATGAAAAAAACCCGGGTTCCATCTTATCTGCAATAAGTATGGTAAGAGAAAATGTGCGAATTACCCGTGAAATTATGCCAAGTGAAGCATGGGAACAAATTAACGAATTAAATCTCTACGTTAAACAGAATGTACATGGCGCTTTAAAACGTGATGGTCGTCATGAGTTTCTTGATGATGTGATTCACTATTGTCATCAAATAACCGGGTTATTACACGGTTATATGAGTCATGGGGATGCTTATAATTTTATTCGTATTGGACGTAATCTTGAACGTGCTGACATGACAACTCGAATCGCTGATATCGGCTGTATGTTTCTTATTAATCCTCAAGTCGATATTCCGGATACTTATGAAAATATTCTCTGGATGAATGTCCTACGTTCACTCAGTGCTTATCAGATGTATCGACAGAATGTACATGACCGTGTTAATGGAGAAGATGTTGTAGACTTTTTAATGCGCGACAATCAATTTCCACGCGCCATTGCTCATTGCCTTGATGAATTAAATGCTTGTGTAAAAAAACTACCGAACAATGACCATACTCTACGCGTTATTACTCGTGTACAAAGAATCATTAAAAAAATGGATGCTGCGGGAATTATAGAAACAGAATTGCATGAATTCATTGATAAACTACAAATCAATCTTGCCGATATTCATAACCAAGTATCTGAAACCTGGTTTCAATATTCAGCTTCGATTCAGGATCAAGATGAAGCATAAAAATAATCGTTCTGAATTAGATATCTATCGGTCTTCTTAAATCGAGGCTATAAGGTTGATCCTGTGGCGGTGTTTCCTGAGAAACTTCAATCTTTCCTTGAGTATGTCCAATCGGCAAGAATCTATTATTTCGTCTTGCTTCGGCTTCACTGGCATTAACCGGAAAAGTATCATAATTTCGTCCGCCCGGATGAGAGACATGATAGGTACAACCAGCAATCGAATGTTGATTAGCGGTATCAACAATATCAAAGACTAAAGGTGTATGCGTTTTAATAGTAGGATGTAAAGCAGAATGCGGATCCCATGCTTTATAACGAACACCAGCAACATAACTACCACGAACACCTGTTGGTCTAAGTGGTACTTTACGTCCATTACAAGTCACGATATAACGATCACCTGCCATACCATTGACACTTACCTGTACACGTTCAACAGAAGAATCAACATAACGTGCCGTTCCAGTTCCTGCACTTTCTTCGCCTAACACATGCCAGGGTTCCAGAGCTGAATGTATATCTAGCTGCATACTTGAAGCGAACAAGGTGCCAATATGTGGGAAACGAAATTCTCTAAAAGGACCGAACCATTCCATTTCAAATTTATAACCGGCATTACGTTGGTCATCAATAACTTGCTTGAAGTCTTCCCAGATATAATGCGGCAACATAAAACGATCATGTAATTCAGTTCCCCAACGTACCATTGGGCCTTTGTATGGTTCTCGCCAAAACCTTGCAACCAGAGAACGTACTAACAACAATTGCAAAAGACTCATACGTGCATGCGGCGGCATTTCAAAACCACGAAACTCAACCAGACCTTTTCGACCACTGGCACTATCCGGTGAATAAAGTTTATCGATACAAAATTCTGCGCGATGGGTATTACCAGTAAGATCAATCAAAAAATTTCTTAATATACGGTCAACAAGCCACGGTTTATCTGACTCACCTTCCGGTAATTCGCTCAATGCAATTTCAAGTTCATATAAATTATCATCGCGCGCTTCATCTATGCGCGGTGCCTGACTGGTCGGCCCAATAAACATCCCTGAAAACATATACGATAAGGAAGGATGATGTTGCCAGTAAGTAATTAAACTACGTAACAGATCAGGTCGGCGTAAAAACGGACTGTCTGCCGGTGTTGCTCCACCTAAAGTAATATGATTGCCACCACCGGTACCGGAATGTTTTCCATCCAGCATAAACTTTTCAGTACCTAAACGCGTCTGTCGAGCTTCTTCATAAATACTTTCTGTATTTTTGACTAACTCTTTCCAGTTACTGGCCGGATGAATATTAACTTCGATAACACCGGGATCAGGTGTGACTTGTAACATCTGAATACGTGGATCCCAGGCAGGCGTATAACCTTCAAGTACAACAGCTAACTTTAATTCCTTTGCTGTTTCTTCTATGTTATTAACAAGCTCAAGATAATTTTCTATTAGTGGTATCGGTGGCATGAAGACATATAATCGTCCATTACGCACCTCAACACATAAAGCCGTATGCACGACTTCACGTTCAGGATCATCTTTTTTCTTTTTTGTTGATTTCTTTTTTGCAGACTTTTCTTTTTCAGGTAATTCATCCCGCTCTGCAAACGGATCGCGTTCCGGTGTGATATCTACATCATCAGGTAATGTCCATGGCAGTGACTCAAGCGGTAAACGATAACCCATAGGAGAATCGCCCGGAGTTAAAAACATATGTTTACTACGGAACGGCCAGATACTACTTTTCCAAAAACCTTTTCCTTTTTTCTCTTCTTTAAATTTTAATGGCAAAGTATAACCAGCGGCTTTATTCAAGCCTTCGCTATATAGTTTTTGTAATCGTGCTCTTTCGAGTGGATCTTTTAACTTATTGTTTTCAGGATCAATACCTTCAGGTAACTTCCCCTCTTTCCAAAGGTAATAACCGGTATCTTCATAAGCTGGAATAACATATTGCTGACTGACATTTAATTTATCTGCCAACGTATTCATAAATTTTGCAGCATCTTTAACATTAAACTGATATGTCTTCGTTTCATCAGCTAGAAATTTATAATCATTCCAGATAGGTTTGCCATCCTTACGCCAGAACAAAGACAATGCCCAACGTGGTAAAGGTTCACCCGGATACCATTTACCTTGTCCATAATGCAGCATTGCGCCAGGAGCAAACTTCTCTTTCAGTCTTAAAAATAATTTTCCTGCCAGTTCTCGTTTCTTGTCACCAAGCGCAGCATCATTCCACTCTTCGCCTTCCATATCATCAATCGAAACAAAAGTAGGTTCACCACCAATGGTTAAACGCACATCACCTTTCTTAAGATCGCGATCTGTTTTTGCACCTAATGCCAATATGCTTTTCCATTGTGCATCGGTATAAGGCTTGGTGACACGAGGATCTTCATGTATGCGTGTCACTTCATTTGAATGCAAAAATTTAACTTCACAAGGATCAGTTGCTCCTGTAATTGGAGCAGCACTAATGGGATCAGGTGTACACGCTAACGGGATATGACCTTCACTGGCAAACATACCTGATGTGGGATCAAGTCCTACCCAACCTGCGCCAGGTAAAAATACTTCCGTCCATGCATGGAGATCGGTGAAATCTTTTTCCGGGCCAGAAGGTCCATCCAGCGATTTCAAGTCTGCCGTTAATTGAACCAGATAGCCTGAAACAAAACGCGCAGCTAATCCTAAGTGACGAAGAATTTGCACTAATAACCACGCAGTATCGCGACAAGATCCAATTCTTTTTTCAAGCGTTTCTTCGCAGGTCTGTACTCCGGGTTCCATACGAATAAGATAACTAATGTCTTTTTGTAATCGCTGATTAAGCTCGACTAGAAAATCAATCATCGATTTTTCCGAACGATCAACTTCTGCAAGCCATTCTTTCAGTTTTGGCCCCTTATCTGTTAATTCAAGATAGGGAATTAAGTCTTCAGCAAGTTGTTCATCATATTTAAAGGGGAAAGTTTGAGATTCTTCTTCCAGAAAAAAATCAAAGGGATTTATGACTGTCATTTCTGCAATGACTTCGACATGAATTTTTAATCTTTTTGTTTTTTCCGGGAAAACAAAACGCGCCAGATAATTACCAAATGGATCCTGTTGCCAGTTGATAAAATGTTTTTTTGGTTCAACTGTTAGTGAATAAGAATGTATAGGCGTGCGCGAATGTGGAGCTGGTCGTAGTCGAATAACGTGCGGCGACAAGGAAACCAACTTATCAAATTGATATTCTGTATTGTGATTAAGAGCAACCCGGATAGCCATATTGAAATCTCTAAATAGTTAGAGTCAAGCTACACTGTTTAGTAATGAACAGCAAATTAAGAAAAAAGAAAAGAGTAATTAAATCAGTTATTAATATCTGATGTTCCGTCTTCGTCGTCTTGTTTATTATCCCAGTTACTACTCCATGCAACCGGCGGAAGTTTCTTAAACGCATCTTTGAGTAACTTGTCCCAACTTCGTTTTACTTCTCTAAGATATTCACTGTCTTCATCAAATCGATGATAGCGTCCTGGCTGCAAGCTATCTGCTTCATAAATCGTCACTTCAATAGGAGGTCCGACAGTCAGGTTACTTCGCATAGTCGAGTCCATTGATACTAGTGCACACAATGTCGCTGTCTCCAGACTTGAGCTAGGCTTAATAATACGATCTAAAATAGGTTTTCCGTATTTTTCTTCACCGATTTGTAAAAATGGAGTGTCACTTGATGTAGTGATGTAATTACCCTGTGGGTAAACCATAAAACAAGCTGGTTTATGTCCAGTAATCTGGCCACCAACAATAAAATTAGCTTCAAAATTTGAAGTCCCATTATTGCTGGAACTCATCTTCTCTTGCTGGACACGACTAATGTTGCCAATATATTCGGCAGCATCACTAATATTTTCAACATTTAACAAAGTTTCAGTAGCACTTCGCTTTATGTCACGTTTAATTTGAGAAATGACGCCTTGAGTAGTGGCAAGGTTACCAGAACTCATTACAACAAACTGACGTTCACCGGGGATACCAAAACCATACATCTTGCTATAAGTACTAACGTTATCCACACCCGCATTCGTGCGTGAATCAGAAACAAAAACCAAACCGGCTTTTAATGCAATTGCTACACAGTAAGTCATACAATAATCTCAAAATTCGGATCGAATAATCCTTAACTCGCATTATTGGTTATTTAAGCGTCTCGTCAAGCAATATCATATTTACAATATTATGAAACAATTTTAAATTAGATAATTAATATAATTAAAATATTTAATATCAAATATTTAGATTAATTACCTAATGTAAAATATAGTTTTACTTAACTCATTTAATACAATTCTAGTATCAAGATGCATGCCTATTTTCAGCTTACTCATGCCCCGAGCATTTAAAGTGACGATTGCGTTGCGGGACGGTGCCTTCATGACATTCATCCCATGTGAACGTGTTGTCGTTAAGTAAAGGAACAAGGATTAATGTTTTATCGGTCAGGTCATTGTTTTCGATTGTTAGTAAACGGTGCCACCACTTG